>DNXU01000634.1:0-29022 GCA_003505715.1 Cyanobacteria bacterium UBA8803
AGGCTCCTGCGGGATTAGCTGAATTGAAGGAAACAGTCCGTTCGGGGGAACGATTTAAGCGGGTTTGTTTTAGTTGTTTGGATAAAACCTGGCGGCAGGAAGCCTCAGCAGTCAGTATAGTTTCCAAGGGTAAATTACTTGCTTATTTGAATCCAGTCGTACCTAAAGAGCCAGAGACATTTTCCCGCCGCACAGGAATTTCAATTACAAACTCCGTTCCCTGTTCTGGCGTAGAGATGCACTTGAGGTAACCCCCATGTTCTTCAACAATAATTGAATAACTGATCGACAGACCGAGACCAGTACCTTTGCCTGTGGGTTTAGTAGTAAAGAATGGTTCAAATATGCGCTGTTTGACCTCTGGTGTCATTCCAGGCCCATTATCGATAATTCTGACAACAACCCATAAATTCGAGCCACTGTCTGGATAAGCATCGCTACCGATAACTTCTGTACTAATCCAGATGGAGGGTCTTGTTAGTTGTAGATAAGATCCTTCTAGGTTAAGTGGTTGAGTTCTTAATTCATCCAGTGCATCTATAGCGTTGCATAGTAAATTCATAAATACCTGGTTCAAACGATAGGGATAGCACTCTACTAAAGGTAGTTTTTCATATTCCTTGAAAACAGCAATCCCAGGATGGTCACCTTTCGGTTTTAGGCGATGGTGCAGGATTAACAAGGTACTATCAATGCCTTGATGAATATCTATCGGCTGCATTCGTTCTTCGTCACTCCCTGAAACGGTTCTCAGGGAATCAACGATTTGCCGAATACGGTTAGCTCCTATCTCAATTGATGACAAGGTTTTGGGAAAATCTTCGACTAAGAAATTCAGATCGATTTCCTCAGCTTGTTGTTGAATTTCACCTATCGGTTGGGGATAGTATTTGGTATATAGCTCTAGGAGATTTAACAATTCCTCAGCATATTCTTGAGCATGAGGTAAATTGTTACAAAGGAAGTTGACGGGATTGTTAATCTCGTGAGCGACACCAGCAAGTAACTTTCCTAAGGTAGCCAGGTTATCTTTTTGAATCAACTGCTGTTCAGCTAATTTTCGCTGAGTGATATCCGTCACAAAGCCTTCATAGTAAAGCAAATTACCATCGCGATCGCGCACGGCTCTGGCGTTTTCGGAAATCCAGATAATACTGCCGTCTTGGCGGTACACCTGAGATTCAAAGGTGGAAATCGAGTCACAAGCCTGTAGGCGTTCAATAAATTCATAGCGGCGTTGTGGATCAACGTAAAGCTGCCGCTCGATATCTGTTAAATTTTCCAGTAATTCAGTAGGGGAATCATAACCGTAAATCCTTGCTAGTGCTGGGTTACAAGTTTGATATTGCCCATCAGGAGTCGTTTGAAAGATGCCCTCAACTGCATTGTCAAAAATATTGCGGTACTTCTGTTCGGCTTGCCGTAAAGCCTCTTCCACCTGTTGACGTTCAGTTTTGGGTTCACCAATGTCGTTGGCTGACTCCTTATCCGCAGATCGAAACTGCCTTGTCTGGTTGACAAGGTTGTCTTGCATGGTTTCGTCGCGCCCCAACCAGCTCTTTGAGCTGGCTGACTCGCTATCACGGCTGAGGAACATGGATCATTGCTGAATGTGTTTAGCCACTATTAACCAGTATTGGAGCTACCGAGCCTTAACGCAGTGATGCTCTTCTTATAGATTTTGTGATCTAGCGCACTTAAAATTTGCGATCTGGATCAAATTTTAGCTAAAGTCGCAATTCCTGGATCAGCTCACCCTGATGCAGATGGCTATTGCGATGAAACAGGGTGAAGCAAAAGGATACCCATATCCAAGATTCCCCAATAGTCTAGTCGCCCAGTAATTCTGCCAACAATCCCAACAATTCATTGCGGGATAAGGAAGGTAACTTTAGCAATACTTCTCTTAATTGTTGAGGAGATAACAATAATAAAGAGTCTACTAATGGCATCATTTGCTCATCCAACTCACCCAAGTAAAATTTGAGCAAAGTTTCCACAGCCAAACGTTGTCCTTGCTGGATTGCTAAGGCATCGCTTCCTAATTGGGATAATTCCAGCAGCAACCGTGTCAATTCAGTAGAAGGTAATGCTGATAAGGGATCTACCATCACTGCCACTGATTGAGACAATTCTCCCCATCTGCCTTGAAGGAAGTTTCCCACAATCAGTCGTTGCCCTTGTTGAACTCCTTGTTGAACCCCTTGGGCAATACCCTCCTGAATACCTTCTTGCTTGGCGGCAGCTAACTGTTCTTGAAATAAGGGTCTGATTGCCATAATCAACTCCTGATCTTCTGCTTCTAATTCTTGTTGTTCTCGATTGGCGGCTAAGTTAGATTGTAGTTGATACACTAATTCTAGCGTATTTATCCGCAACGGCTCATCTACTGGTAATGCACTCAACTGTGCGATCGCCTCTTGCTGCACTCCTTTTCTACCTAAGATTCGTAACCACAAAGTCTCAGCTGTTTTCGGCAACTTATGGATAACTACTACTGCCGTTCTCAAATACTCTCCTAGTGAGTAAATTCCTGTAGGCCATTTTTCCTCATCTGGGAATGCATGAAATCCCTGTAATACATCTAGTGACGCTGTAGGAGTTAGAATCCATAGCTTGGGTAGTTCCGCTTCGTTATAACGAGTACTTCCTTTTCTGGAGAGGCGATCGCATTCCGCTTGTACATCTAATAACTTGCTCAAGCAGCTACGCACTTCACTAACAGTAACTGGATTCCGAAAAGGTTCAAATAAAGCAATCGTAGTTGCCATGTTCCCTAAGAGTCCTAGTTTTTCTCTGTAGTCAGTAGTGGCAGCCTTTGGAGTGAAGTAAACATCAATCTGGCGGACTTCTGAAGAGACTTCGCGACCTGGATTTACTGCACCTAGGGGTGAGAGTAACTCTGACAAATAATCTTTGGAAATTTATCGTGAATTAATCGCGTCATGGGCGATGTTTATGAATTTGATGGTGATTATTGTAGAGAGCTATATTGTACTAATGCTAATAGTAATATCTAATATATTCTGGTCAAGCGAGCTAATGCTTATCAGTCAATACTTACGCAACTTTCTGATGCTATAGCTAGCTTGAATTATCCCAGAATCATGGTTAAGATTGAACGTTTTAGTTGTTGAATTAGTTAATTGGAGACCAGTCTGTTCTATTCGCAAATATAGAAGTGCTGGGCAGTAGGTGCTCAACGCCTTACGGCATCAAAGGTAGGAACACGGCCAAAACATTTCGACTCCGTGGCAAGTGAATGGTGCTCAACGCCTTACGGCATCAAAGGTAGGAACACGGCATTGTGCCGATACCACCTGAAAGGTCAGAAAATGTGCTCAACGCCTTACGGCATCAAAGGTAGGAACACACTCCCCACCCTGCGTTGGTCGCGGCTTGAATCAAGGGTGCTCAACGCCTTACGGCATCAAAGGTAGGAACACTTTTTTTGGAGATACCAAACTTGGCAGCCTGCCCACGTGCTCAACGCCTTACGGCATCAAAGGTAGGAACACCATCAGGCCGCTGGATAGTGCTACCAGCGTAATTTTGTGCTCAACGCCTTACGGCATCAAAGGTAGGAACACCATGGATAAAGGCAGAATGCTCTACCTTTGGGCTGTGCTCAACGCCTTACGGCATCAAAGGTAGGAACACCATTGTGACCCGTCAGGCTTGCCACCACCGTAGGGGGGTGCTCAACGCCTTACGGCATCAAAGGTAGGAACACTATTAGCATTGATACCTCCATCTAGTCTTTCATTCGTGCTCAACGCCTTACGGCATCAAAGGTAGGAACACAGTGCTTACGCTTGCCTTCAGGCTTATTCTGGCACGAGTGCTCAACGCCTTACGGCATCAAAGGTAGGAACACTTCCAAAGGATGGAGTGATGCAAACAATTTTTTGCAGTGCTCAACGCCTTACGGCATCAAAGGTAGGAACACAGTATTTTTTGCAAGTTGGTTGCTGTTGCCAAGTGGTGCTCAACGCCTTACGGCATCAAAGGTAGGAACACTTTCAACCACGCCGATAATCCATCCCCACCGGTAACGTGCTCAACGCCTTACGGCATCAAAGGTAGGAACACGGTGTATTAGAGGGAATGTGGGATGGTTTAGGTATGTGCTCAACGCCTTACGGCATCAAAGGTAGGAACACGTTTGTTATCGACTATGGGAGGGGGAGCTATGACCCGTGCTCAACGCCTTACGGCATCAAAGGTAGGAACACTTTTCACCATCCTTTCCTACACCTGATGCAATGATGTGCTCAACGCCTTACGGCATCAAAGGTAGGAACACACATCAGTCTTTGTCTTGCCGTAAGCGTGTTGAAGGTGCTCAACGCCTTACGGCATCAAAGGTAGGAACACCCCAACTCCAGCTAAGTGAAAGTTGGGCAAAGCCTGTGCTCAACGCCTTACGGCATCAAAGGTAGGAACACCACAGAGGGGGGGAAACAAAAGTTTACAAAAGCATGAGTGCTCAACGCCTTACGGCATCAAAGGTAGGAACACCCACAGGAATTATTAGATGCACTTTGTCAGGTTCGTGTGCTCAACGCCTTACGGCATCAAAGGTAGGAACACCTTTTGGCCAGGAACACGGGGGTAAAAACGATTACTGTGCTCAACGCCTTACGGCATCAAAGGTAGGAACACATGAGTTCTTCGGTAGTAAAGAGCGATACAACTCTTTGTGCTCAACGCCTTACGGCATCAAAGGTAGGAACACTCTGCTTGAAGCCTATGTCGATTCGCTACTACGAAGGGTGCTCAACGCCTTACGGCATCAAAGGTAGGAACACTTTATTCAGGATCTCCGTAGTGAGGTACGTCAATACGTGCTCAACGCCTTACGGCATCAAAGGTAGGAACACTTCCACAATTCAATTTGTCGCCAATTTCAATTGGAAGTGCTCAACGCCTTACGGCATCAAAGGTAGGAACACGGCGACCGCTGAAAGCCTTGACCTGAAAGAGTTCCTAACAGCTTTTGCAAGCACCTTAACAAAAACCTCGATCTAGACGCTAGTTTCCTCCTTAAAACTTATCCTATCACTCTTGACCAACCCACACAACCCTTACAGAATCTAGGGTCTAGCAAAATGCAAGCATCTCCCTTCACCTCTAAAACGCTCTAATCCAGTTCCCGTAAGAGTTTCAAGCCTCCGAAAGCACTTAAATAGGCTCACACTCAGAGATCCTTGCATCAGACAATCCGATGACCTGCTTCCTCAACAGGCCAAGCATCGGGACGGTTGTAGGCTCTGATGCTGCTAACACACTGGTCAGAAAGGCGAATCAGTAACAGACTATCTTCAGCTTCCAGCACCTTCTCTAACTCCCAGCGTAACTTTTCTCGTCCCCGGAGACTCAAGAAACAGCGAAAAATAGAGTATTGAATCCGCTCGCCGTATCCTTGAAGTAGCTTGTAAGCTTTGCGCCAGCGTTTAGGACAACGAATGTCGTAGGCGATCAAGTACCAGTTTTTTTGTTCTGCCATCACTGCACCTCACCGTACAACTAACTGACCAAACAAACCACCCTCACCCATCCATTCCTTTTCCAATAGCCGGACTTCTAATTCCAAAAGACGGCGGTAGGTGAGAGAATAACCAGTAACTGGATGTTTCCAGGTTTCTTCCTTGCGACGCTCATACAAATTGATTAACTTTCGCCGTCCGGCATCGCTTAACCAGACTTGTACTCCCCGAATCTCAAAGTCTGATTTAATGTCCCACTGACCTTTATTAATAGAAGCCATAACGGGCATATCGACCAAGGGCACTCGGAAAACTTCCATCAGATCTAGTGCCAAGGGTGGTGCTTGGGTGCGAGGCTGATGATAAAAGCCTAAAGCAGGTTCTAGTCCTACAGTTAGAATCGCATTCATCACATCTTTGATGAGCAGGGCATAGCCAAAACTCAACAAAGTATTAAATCGATCCTGCGGTGGGCGGCGGTTGCGGTGGTCAAACTGTAATTCTGGTGGAACACCCTCGGCAATTAAACAGGGCAAGGCACCAAAATATAAAGCAGCCAGGTTGCCTTCAAATCCTAATAGGGAGTCTAAGGACTGGGCTTTGGGAACTTGCTGGAGGACTGCTTTCATTTGAGCGATCGCATTTTCCAACTTAGCAGAAACCCCCTTCGCTCCCCTAGTCCCTCGCATCAGGAACTTCCGCTGTCCTTGGCCCCGACAGGTGACCAATTTTTTTGCTAACTCCAAGCAAGTATCTGTATGGTTCAACCCTTCATACTGGCGGATGCGCCGCTGGATGCTGCCTTGTCGGGTATCAAAACTGCCGATATAGCGCCCACCGCCGGAAATAAAATGCACTCCAATTCCTCGGCTGACACAAAAGTGCAATGCCTGGGTAGAAATTTGAGAGAAGCTGTGAAGAACTAACTGCCCAACTTGCTGAATGGGAACGGTTTCAGGGGGTTGACCCCGGCGAGTAAGTTTGAGCTGTTCACCAGTTCTCCCAACAGCTGTTCCGGGTTCCAAAACATGAATCACCTGTCGTTCATCATCTTGGGGAAACAACCGCAGCGGTTGCCACTCCCGGTTATGGGCAAGTCGGGCTTCTTCGGGGAGGCAAACAGGGGCAAGGGAACAACGGGCACACATGCGCTCGTTGTTTGTCACTGGTGGGCGATGGGTAGAGGTTCTCAACTGTCGTGCTTGTTGGATAGCATCTCGCACAGCAGCCCGTCCTTGGTCATCAAGAGGTACGCGCACCAGCACGTTATCGGTATGGTAGCGGATTCTGCCTTCTGGAATAGTGATACCCAGAGCTGATTCTAGCAGGCAGGCATAGGCGAGGATTTGTAGGCGATCGCTTTCCCAAGCTTGAGGCTGGTTTTTCTCGTCTCGGTGGCATCGTCCGCGTTTGTGTTCGTAAGGAATAGTCTGCCCATCACGAGTACGGAGAGCGTCCACTCGACCCCGTAAGCCTAATTCTGCACTTTCGAGGAATAACTCTTCCCATTCCTCATCCTCCTGCTTTTCCAGTTCCGTATGCAGTCGGCGTCCGGCAAACACAGCGGCATCCTGGGTGTAAAGTTCTTCCACTTCTTCGAGGTAGAACAGGCGAGGACAATAGGCGAGGGCGTGGAGGGCAGACACACGAATGGTGTCTTGTTTGGTAAGTTCGGGATATTCTAAAGTTTGCATGATAGATGCTCGTTAGGTTTGATTGGTTTAACACCTGACGGCATCTGAGGTTGAGGTAGTATCAGCAGGATTGGTGATGATGTTACCTTAATAGGACTTACTTACTCACGCCAGAAGGCATCTAAGGTTGAGTCAGTTCAATCTGACTGAATAACAGTCCAAGCTAACTCAGGTGGTTGCCACTGCACAGAAGGTTCAATGAGTTGATATCTCTGCCAACGAGTACCTTGTGAACCAACGTGATCGACCCAGTAGGGTAATGTCTGTAAACCATCCTCATCTTTTACTAACCAATGTAGTGATTCACCCTGATGGTGTTTAGGTAAGAGGGTAACAGCATTGACTAAATCTCGACTTTCTCCCAGGCACAATCCTCCAAAACGATTGACGGAAATAGGGTTAGCAAATGCTAGTTGTAAACGTTCAGGTAAAGTCGGTTTTGCTTTATCTATACCAGCATCTACCCAAACCACAAACTGTATATGGGTTAGTAATTCCTGGTAATCTGGTCTAGCGTTACTAGGGTCATGGATATCCTTCTTCTTAAACCTGCGAAAAGTGCGGATAACTGTAGACTTTTCGGGCTGAAACAGGAGAGCGATCGCTAATCTAACACCGCAATGCTTATATCGATTCGTCTCACCTACTATTGAAAGGAGCATTCCATAAACTGTTGATGGTGGTGGCACTGAGTAGGTTTCAGCGTACTCCCTAGCACGGGATTGTCGGAAACAGGCAATAGGAACTTCTACTTGCAATGCCACTGGCGCAGTAGATACCGTCATCTTGCTAACTCCAACTTCGGTAACTGTAAGTCTGTAGCAATCACTTGCTTGAGGTTTTCCACAGCCATCTTGACACCTGGGAAGACTTTAGCGCCTCTTTCTGCCAAGTCTTCGACTTCTTCTGAATTAGCGATCGCCCCAGCTATCCACAACTCTATCGGGTTAATATCTCCAGCTTCTACTCGTCGCACCAGTTCGGGGAATGATATCTTGCCCTCCTCTTCTTCAAAGCAATATAGAAAACGAGGTGAAAAGTCATGCGTCCAGCGCAGCACTAAGCTATCGGGTGAAAAGTCATATAGAAAACGTGAGTGATTTCCTGCTACTTCTCCAAGTGCAGTCAACCCGTCCAAAACAGCCATGATACGGGATTTCTGTTTTAGGCGATCGGGTGTTAGGGCAAATCCATACTGATAGCGAGTTGCATGGACTTCTGTGCCATAGAGTGAAGTACGACTTTTTTGCCCACTGGCAGCATTAAAGGTCAAATCACCTACATAGGGTATAGTAGAAACTGCACGGGTGACTTCTAATACACCTCGTTTTGCTGTAGTTGTGCCTTTAGGCGGTGCTTTTTTCCCTTTGGATTTAGGCTCGTCTGTAGCTTCTTCCTTAGCACCTTCAGCCTTCATAAATCCCAGAACATCATCATCGATAAATCTCTCATCATCAAAACTGGGGTTTTGCCAGACATTATCATTTTTAACATCATCCCAGCATCGATTAACTTCATAATCGCTATCAGAAGTTTGCCAGTAATAGCGTAAAGCCCAGCGAATCGCTTCAGCCGAAACAGTTGTGTGTACTTCCCCCTTCCAAAGTAACTTTTGGAGAGTAGTGATATTTCCTTCGTTTTCGCCACGATTATTGGCAGCCGTTCCATACCCAGTTAAGGCGTTGCCAAACAAATGAAAAGTCATACTGAACCCCCTTTTAACTATTTTCATTCAACATCAATATCAATCATTTCCTCTTCTTCATCTATCCCATCATCTTCCCCATCTACCTCATCTTTCTTGTAACTTGCTAGTGCAAGTAACGCTAAGTCTCGTGCCTTTTTCCAATTTCGTTGTCCTGTGACATAATCCATTAGTTCTGACCAGTGTTTTTGCAGGGTTGGCAGTCTTCCTGCTCTTGACCAGAAATCTGTAATAAATTCCCTGAAAGTTGCCGAACTTTTGCAGCGACTTAATCCCGTCCTAATCCTAACAGTAGCTCGCTCAAAGTTAGGAACTTCGCCAGATTTGGTATTTTTAGATATCTGCCCATAGGTAAATTTAATTGCTTCATGACAAACCTGAACAAATAACTTGTCTTGCTCATCCCATTTAGCCTTCTGAACCATTTGGTACAAACCTCTCTTCTCGTAGGTAAGCTTCTCGAACAATTGGTTGCTGTTGATCTTATCGGCAAATCCTGTATACCAAGGTTGCTTTTTAGCTAGATTTTCGGCAATCAGCTCTCTGGCAAAGCTACTTGCCACAAAGCTACCGTTTTTACCAGGCATTATGCGATCGCTCAACCAATCACAGCAAATCCGATAATTGTCACAAACTTTAGCATTAGCCTCAACTACATACAAATCAGTGCGAGTTTTTTGTTGAGCAGCCCATGCCACAGTTCCTAAAGTCAAAACCTGACATCTTTTCACCCCAAACTGTTTAGCAATATCTGCTGTTGTTTCATAGGTCAGAAATCTCAATCCAGCATCGCCTAAGCCAGAGGCAAAAAAGTCTTTATAGCTAGCTTCTCTCAGATGAGTATTTTGCCGATAGCTGGCATACTTTTCTAAGTCAGTAACTTCGGGAATAATCAAGGCATACTGCGCCCGTTTATCTCGGAGTTTCGAGCGTAGTAAAAAATAGTAGCAAGCAATTGGAGCAAATAGTAACACAAATGCCTGCTCTGGCCTCTCTTCAAAACTGGTACTTGAACTGAAAGCAATATGCCTCACAACTGCCCCAGGATTGAGCCATCCTGCCACAGACATGGGCTTTTGTAGAAACTTGCCTTTCTGGTCACAGAGACTTTTAGCAAACTCTTGATGGACATAGCTTTTCAAAAACTTGTAGGTAACAATGGCTGGTGGCTGATCATCCTCAAGTTGAAAATTTTGTGTCTCAGTTCCTTCTGCTTTATGAGTACTGGTGTGCTGTAGAAAAGTTCCTAGCATCCCTTGATGGACAATCACCTGAGATTCAATTCGCATACTTTTTGAATCTAAACCTCTGAGGGAGATTAGACCATTAACCAGCTGGAAAGATTCTTGTAGTAACCAGTTCAATACCTCCAAGTCTTGACCTTCCCAACTCAAGAAAATATGCCGACGATCTAGTTGCCATTTCAGTTTTCCCAGCGGGCTAACTTTCTCCTGTTCGAGTTGCTTTAACGTCATCCATAATCCTGCTAAACCTGCTTGGTGTAGTAAGGTAAAACCTGGATCGCCCAAATCGAACTCTATTTGCTGCATGGTTCAGCTCCCGTTTCTTCGCTGTAGATAATTTCATCGGCTGGTGCAACAGGATAGAATCTTTTACGCTGCCAATTCTGGAAACCTGGAATAATCCGAATCGGCACTGAGAAAGCTTGAGCAGCTTTCATATAGGATTTGTCTCGACGTTGCTCCTTAGCCTCTGCGATCGCACCTAAATCTTCTTCTAAAAGAACAGCGATCGTGTAGCCTCCCTGTCTCAATAAATTGGGGTAGGTACACCAATTACCTTCTAACCAGGCAGATTTAACCTGCTGAGGTATACTCATACCCAATCTTTCTGCTACTTCCGATAAGTCTTGCTGTGAAATCTTTGTTTTACCTGCAAGCTGTTCAACTAACTGCTTTCCCGTGTTTAATTCTTCTTTTTCATAAGGCTGCTTATCTTTATTGTGCCAAGGATAGACAATAGCAAGGCGAGTTCCTTCTTCCTCTTTAGTCATGCGACGGTTAAGCCGTCCCAGGCGTTGAATGAGTGCTGCGGCGGGAGCCATTGCTGAGATTAGTAAATCAGCACTGATATCTAGCGACATCTCACAAACTTGGGTAGTGATTGCTAAGGTAGGCGCATTTGCGCTGAAGGCGTCAATGATAGCCTTATGTTTATTCAATCGATCTTTGTAGCGATAACGACTATGATAGATCAGCGGTTGAATAGCAGATTCAGGTAGGCATTCGGCAATTTTGGCTTGAGCGAAACGATAGATATCAATACAAGATTGCACTGAATTAGTCACCCACAATACCTTTTGCTGATTTCTCAACGCCTCTAGTACAGGTATCAAAACCTCAGATAAGTCATCAGAGAATTCAGAAATAGACTGAATTTGATATCGACCCAACTCCTCCAACTCTTGTGACCCTCTAATAGGCTCTTCATCGATTGGTTCACCCAGTTCAGTCATTACTTGCCCAATTGCTTCTAGTTGTCCTGGTGTGAAACTAGCACTCATCAAAAGAATAGGCGCACCGCTAAAGGTTTTCAGGAATTGCAACAAAGCGCCGAAAAGGCGGTCATCGTAGGCGTGAACTTCATCAAAAACAAAGGCTGATTGTGCGATCGCAGGCCAAGCATACAACGGTCTGCGATTGTTCTGGATTAAACCCAATACCGAATCCACAGTGCAGATAATTAGTTTCTTTCGCCATGCCTGAAATGCAGTTAATCGAGCATCAATTCCCTCAGCATCATCTGAGTCTCCAGAGAATAAAATTTCTCGATCCAGATCGGCACGGGAATGCATCAAGGTTGCTTCAATATTGGTGCCATCAGCGTAGTCTATGTATCCTTGAGAAGCCGTGCCTGTTGTTGGATAGCTAAAGAACAGCTTTCGACCCTTTGCCCATTTTTTTGCCCAAGCGTAGGCACCAACTGTTTTGCCAGTACCACAGCCAGCTTTCACTAAAGTAACCCGGTGAGAAGTATTGGCAATCTGCTGTTGAAACTGACGCAGGGGTTTTTGATCTAAACGCTGGTCGATTAGCTTTTGTAATTCCTCTTCGGATAATACGAGGTTCAAAACTTGCTCAATCCAATCTTGGAGGTTTTCCCCAGTTAAAGGTAGAGCTGAACCAGCTAAGTCTGCTGCCATTACGGTGGCTTTGACGGCGGCAATGAACTTTTTCTGCTCCCAGTCCACCTGCGTTTCAAATTCTATAAACTCATTGAGGAGCAATTGCAAAGCCTGTTTCAGTTCAACCTTAGACCAGATTTCTGGGGGTAACTCTGGTAATTCATCGGTCAAATCTAGCAGCTTGCTCCCCATCCGTAGCACAGCTTGAAAATCAGAGTGATGGGTATAAATTTTTAGTTCATCCCCAGTGCCATCGGGAATTTCTGCTATACAGCCTGAGGGTTTCCCATCCTTGCCCAGCCCAACCTTGAGGTGATGTCCAATTGCTGCCCAAACCGCTATTGTTAAGTTAGCATTCGGGCACTGTTCTAACCATTTCCGCAAGCTGGGAACTTGAAGTGCCAAGATACCGCTAATAATTTCATGGCGCAGCATTTGCATTCCGCTGTGCGATCGCCAGCGCTTTTGTAGCTTCGCCTTATGTTGGGCAATCTTTTCATCCTCAGAGTTGAGGTAAACCATCTCTTGGAAATGTTGATTAGCTTTACCCCAATCGTGCAGATAAGCACCGAGCCGGACAGTACGGGCAAAGTAAGTTATATCAACCGAATCTAACCCCAATTGTTTGAGAATAACTAACCCCAACTGCTCAACTAAGGTATCGGCAGCTTGTATCACACAGCTAATATGACCCGTATATTTTGCGGCTCCTCGTGCTTGGGTTTGGCTAGCTTCTTGCTGAGGCAGTGATTTTGCTAGGAGAGTTTTAAACATTTTGCCCTCCTTTGTAAGGGGCAAAAATGCCACAACCCATGCGACGCTTGCCTCCCAAGCCGTAAGTTTGCAGCTTTAAAGAGTCTTCTTCACTGAGATTGGACACTTCGAGACTGAAGCCGACAACAGTATACCGCTTGATTTTGATCGTCTTGCGGCTTGGTTGGCCTTCTCGGTTAAGGGGAATTGAGAGATGGCCTGAAATGCCTAAAAAAGCCAGCTGTCGTCGTGCTGCTGATAAGAATAAATTTGGTTCGGTGTAGCCTTTGATAGTTACAATTCTTGACCTCAGTTGCTTAGCTGGTTGGATGACAGAAACTTCAGGAATACCAACCTGAATGTCATGCTTCCCGATCGCAATTCGCTTACCTGCCAGTTGATAAACCAAGGGAATTTTACGAACTGGCACGCGGATTTTGAAACAAGAGTATTTGGTTAAGTTAATTTGCCCCTGTCGATCTGGAAAACCAGGAATAGTCAAGATACTGAGATCGGTTTGCTGGTGTAGTTCTGGGATGTGATGAACTAATGCAGCGTACAGTGCATAGCCATGATCGGCTGGAATACTCTTTCCTTGAACTGGAAAACTTAGCTCAATGCAAGGGTCAAGCCCATCCCAGGCTCCCTGCGATGCTGAACAACCTACAGATGCAATCACTTGCTAGCATCCTCCTACGAAATGGGAAATATGCAAAATGCTCAAAGCCTGACGGCATCAAAGGTAATAAAAAGTGCGAAGCTACTCCAACGGGCTTAAGCAGCTTACCGAGCACTGAAGTCCTAAAGCTGTGAACTACTATTAAACACTGAAACATTACTAATAATTTAACGCTAGCGCAAAGCCCCACCACTGTCAACTAACTTTAATAAAGTTTTCAACGCCTTACGGCATCCGAGGTATGGGAGCGAGCAGGAACATGTTAATCCTAATCACTCCTTGCTCTGTGAGAACTCCAGACACTATTAAGCAGTGAAAGTGCTCAACGCTTTGCAGCATCTAAGGTAGGAACACATGCTTTATTTTATGCGATCGCGGACTTCGGATAGTTGAGTGCTCAACGCCTGACGGCATCAAAGGTAGGAACACTTCGGCAATTTTTTTTAATTCTTGAAAATTCAGTGCGTTGTGCTCAACGCCTGACGGCATCAAAGGTAGGAACACAATCTGAGCTACTTTTTGGTTGTCCACGTCCTTTCGTGCTCAACGCCTTACGGCATCAAAGGTAGGAACACTACGAAGTGCTGGACGGTCAACAGAGAATTAGTACGTGCTCAACGCCTTACGGCATCAAAGGTAGGAACACGGCGATAGCTGAAAGCCTTGACCTGAAAGAGTTCCTAACAGCTTTTGCAAGCACCTCAGCACAAACCTTGATCTAGAGTCTAGTTTCCTCCCTAAAACTTATCCTATCACTCTTCGCCAACCTCCACAATCCTTACGGAATCTAGGGTCTAGCAAAATGCAAGCATCTCCCTTCACCTCTAAAACGCTCTAAGCCAATTCCCGTAAGACTTTCGATTTCTCAAAGATTTCTATGGATGATTAGTTTATATCATATTCCAGTTCCAAGATCTGCCAATGACTCTGTTATATTTGCGAATTCTGATCTTATCCCTCACGACACTCTATCAAATCGTGGCTTGCTGGCGAGAAGATCGATCGCAGCCACCGGGTCAATGGGCAGATGTAGGAGGCTATCGTTTACACTATGTCACGGCGGGTACAGGAGCAGTGACGATCGTGCTGGATCATAGTCTGGGTGGGATAGAAGGCTATTTCCTGCTCGATGAATTAGCAAAACTATCACGGGTCTGTATCTACGATCGCGCAGGTTTTGGGTGGAGCGATCGTAGCCCTCATGCTCGCACCAGTCAGCAAATTGTTACGGAACTTGACAACCTATTGCATAAAGCTGGCATAGAACCGCCCTATCTGCTGGTGGGTGACTCTTTTGGTAGCTACAATATGCGTTTATATGCCCATCGTTTTCCCGAAAAAGTCGTTGGACTGGTGCTAACCGATGGCTTACATGAATCAGGGATGTTACAGATGTCCCTTGCCTTAAAAGGATTGCAACTCTTTTTTGTATCGGGTTTTGTCATGTCAATTTTAGGGTCTAGCTTGGGGTTGATTCGAGTTCTATGTCGGCTCGGCGTATTTGAATTATTGAAGTCAGAACTGCGGCAATTCTCACCATCTTCTCTCCGGGCAGTCAAACGATCATTCTGTCGCCCTAAACACTGGTTAACGATGACTCAAGAAATTTTGGATTTATCAAGCAGTGCCCGCCAAGTCCGTTGTGTCAGTGACTTACAAGATTTACCCATTGTAAGTATTAAATCTCATTCATTCTTCAAACCATCCTGGATGACTGCTCTGATGCCTCTAAAGGAAGCAGATCAATTGCGCGACCAAATGCACGATGAACTACTAACTCTTTCACGGGATTGCATACAACTAGATGCAGAAAAGAGCGGGCATTTTGTCTGGGTTGACCAGCCGGAAGTAATCATAAAGGCTGTTCAGTTGTTACTTTCTCGGTAAAGTCTGACTCCATTAATTAGTGCCCAAGATTCCCTCAGACTCAAGCCATCAAATCGGGTGATTTGTTCTGGACTAGAGAGAGCGATCGCTAAACTGATGAAGCAAGGCAATTTAAGTCTTCTAATTTAAAAGTTTAGTTCAGCCACAGCGATCGCTCCTAAAAACTAATTCTGCGTTCCTCTGCGTCTTCTGCGTTAAAAAAACCTATTATGCACTTGCATTAGCAATTACCTCCATTCCCCCTGCACAATAAAAGGTGCCCAGTAATAAGGAGCTTGCCATTGTTCACTGTGCCACATTTCCAGTTGCGCAGCTCTGAGGGCAGCAACCGGATTTAGCCCTTCCTGCAACATCTTTTGGTAAAATTTCATCATTAAGCTGGCCGTTGCCGTGTCGTTTACCTTCCACAAACTCACCACCACCCGCTTAGCTCCCGCGTACATAAACCCCCTGGTCAAGCCTACTAGCCCTTCTCCTTTGACCTCTTTACCCAATCCAGTTTCGCAAGCACTCAGAACCACTAGTTCGGCAGGTAAGTTGAGGTTGAAAATATCGTGCAGGCGTAGGAACCCGTCTTGTTCTTTGCCCTTTTCATCCAGCAAAGATAGCACCACCCCGGATAACTCTGGATGAACCGTATTAATCAGTCCGTGGGTGGCAAAGTGAACGATTTGATACTCGGCAAGACTAGGACTAGTAGCAGCGGTGCGCGAGGCGGCAAAATTAAAGGCTGAGAAGCTTTGCTCGTCCGGAACTAGACTAAGAATTTGCTCGGCTTCCTTACGGCTACCCCAGAGGCGATCGAGGGTGAGACTCAGATCAATCAAAGATCGGTTAACAGGATTGGGAATTACAGATACATTCTCATTTGCTGGGGTTTCTGGCTGGCTCTGAAGGCGATCATCGTTAGTAGAAAAGACAGGATCGGCTAACACGGCAATGGTTTTGGGGGCAACTTTGCGCCCGTTGAGTTCATTCCTTAATATGGCTAGGGTGGAGGCAGAGGGCAGATTGATAATTTCGTGGTTTACCAGTAAAGGAGTAGCAGAGGTAGAGGAGTCTTTATTAGCTACGGGTATTGGCAAAGCGGCGAAAGGAATAGTCTGTAAGATGCCATCACTGACGATCAGCAAACGTTTTTGTCCCAGTTGAGAAGCGACGGGAGCAACTAGGATCTGGCTCAATATCCTGGCTACGTCTGAACCAACTACTTCACTATCTTGAGATTGGAGTAACTTTTTGAATTCCTCAGCTGCGGCTGCAATGACTTGGCGGGGTGGGAGTTCGTAGCTAGTCAGGCTAGTCCTAGTTACTGCCCATAAATAGCCGCTTTCCTCATTGAAAGAGTATGTCAATAGCACGGTATTATCATCAAGTACCTGTTGTTGAATCTGCGCCAAGGTGAGGGGTTGGGGATACTTTAAGGCGGCATAGCGGGGGCTACTGATGCGGATCTGGGCTGTAACTTGTTCGAGTTGGGTGAGAGTAGATTCAATCCCTTGTTGGAGGCTGGCTAACTCTGTGTCAGAGTACTGACTATTCAGCAGTTGGTACTTGCGATGTTCTAGAGTATTGAGTTGTTGTTGGAGGGTGCGTTCTTGTGCCAGAAGTTGGGGATTGGCACCAACGCGAATGTCGGCATTAGCCTCGCTGAGAAGTTCTAGGAGACTGCGAGATCTAGCCCGTTCGCTGGCGTGCAAGGCTTGGGCAGCATACCCTTTAGTAGGGTTAGTTTCATGCAACTGCATCAGCAAGTTGATATAGAAATCGTAATATCCGTATTGCTGTACTTCAGCGAAGTAGGAGGCGCGGAGTTCCTGGCTGGCAATTTTGGTGCGGAGTTCTTCAATAATTGCGATCGCATCCTCAATCTGAGTCAAGGCTTGGTTGAGGTTGCCGCGTTCCCGTTCCAAGACGGCTAGATTAAATAGGGTAGTACTTTCCCGGCTTTTGTCCTGCAATGTACGCGCTAGGAGCAAGGCTTGGTTTTGTAACTCCAGGGCTTTGGTTGTTTCTCCCAAATCTGAATAGATTTTGCCAATATTGTTGAGAGTAATTACTTCCCCGGTTTTGTTGCCTGTAGCCCGATAAAGGGACAGGGATTGATTTAAGTACTCCAGCGCTTTGGGTGGTTCTCCCAATTCCGCGTAAGTTCCGCCCATATTGTTCAGGGTGATCGCTTCTCCACGTTTGTCACCGATGGTTCTAAATAGGGGTAGGGATTGAGCGAAGTACTCCAGTGCCTTTTGCCGTTCTCCCCATAAAGAGTAGATACCACCAATGTTGTTGAGGATCATGGCTTGTCCCACCTGATCGTTTGCAGTACGGGATAAGGGTAGGGATTGGTTGAAGTAATCAAGTGCTTTTTGTTTTTCTCCTAAATCGGAGTAGATCAGACCGATATTATTGAGGGTACGACTTTCTCCTGCTCTGTCTTCTAGGGTACGCCTCAAAGATAGAGATTGGTTATAGAATTCCAGTGCCTTTTGCTTTTCTCCTAATTCTGAGTAGATAGCGCCAAGGTTGTTAAGGGTAACGGATTCTCCTTCCTTGTCATTGATAGCGCGATAAAGGGCTAGGGCTTGGCTGAAGTAATCGATCGCCTTTTGTTTATCTGCCAAATCGTAGACACCGCCGATGTCATTTAGGGTACGGGCTGCGCCAGCTTGATCGCCGCTTTCCTGGAATAAAATTAGGGATTGGTTGAGAGCATCTAGAGCCTTTTGCTTTTCTCCCAATTCTGAGTAGATGGCGCTAATAGTATTGAGAATATCTGCTGCTCCAGCATGATCGCCTAGAGTATTGAAAATAGGTAAAGCTTGGTTGAGAGTATCTAAGGCTCTTTGCTTGTCTCCTAAGGCATCGTAAATACTACTAATACTCGTAAGAGTTAGAGCTTCCTGTTCCTGGTTTTCTAAACTTTGCCATAGGGCTAGGGCTTGAGTATAAGAGGCGATCGCTTTTTGTTGTTCTCCCAACTGCCAGTAAGCCAAGCCCATGTCATTGAGGGTACGGGCTTGTCCATAGGTATCGCCTAGGGCTTGTAGTAGGGGCAAAGCTTGGTTATAGTAATCGAGCGCCTTTGGGATTTCTCCCAGTTGTGAGTAGATCACACCGATACCAAACAGGACGATTGCCTCTCCTGATTTTTCACCTATCTCCCGTAATAAAGGTAAAGTTTGGTTGTAGTAGGCGATCGCTTTTTCCGTTTCACCTAAATCAGAGTGCATGGCACCCAGGTTTTGCAGGATCGCAGCGGTCTTTTCCTTATCTCCTAGTTCATCCAACAAGGTTAGGGCTTGATTGTAGTATTCTATTACCTTTTCGGGTTGAGCTAATCCTAAATAGTAATTGCCAATTTTATAGAGGGTGAGCGCTACCATTTCCCGATCACCCAGCTCACGTAACAGAGGTAGGGCTTGGTTATAGTAGTCTAACGCTTCTTGGCTACGACCTGATTCTGAGTACACCTGGCCGAGACTAAATAAGATGAAAGCTTCCCCCGTCTTATTGCCTAAGGCACGGGACAAAGGCAGGGCTTGATTATAGTACTCTAGGGCTTGTTCAGTTTGGCCTAATTCTGAGTAGAAGTTACCGATATGATAGAAAGTTCGCGCTTCCCCTTCGCGATCGCCTAACTCTTGGAAGAGGGTGACAACTTGGTTGTAGTATTCTATTCCTTTTTCTAGTTCTCCCAAATTCTGATAACTCAGGGCAATATCTTGAAGGATAAAGGCTTCTTGTTCATAATTACTCAGCGCCCGATAAAGAGGTAAAGCTTGGTTATAGTACTCTATTGCTTTCTGCTGTTCTCCCAATGCCGCGTAAGCTAAGCCGATATTGTAAAGAGTGAGAGCTTCTTGTGGTTTGTCATCTGTAGCACGGGACAAGGGCAAGGCTTGGTTGTAGAAATCAATGGCCTTTTGGGTTTCTCCTAAGTGGGAGTAAATCGCACCGATGTTATTGAGAGTGATGGCTGCCCCTGCCTGATCATCTATTTCTCGTCGTAAAGATAGAGCTTGATGATAATACTCTAGTGCCTTTTGTCTTTCTCCCAAACTATCATAGGTAAAGGCAATTTCATGGAGAGCAAAGGCTACTTCTCCTTGATTACCCACCTCACGCCAAAGGGTAAGAGCTAGGTTATAGGATTCTAGTGCCTTTAGCTTTTCACCCAATTCTGAGTAGGCCAAGCCAATTTTGATCAGAGTGTTAGCTTGCCCAGCCTGATCGTCCATCACACGGGCTAAAGGCAGGACTTGGTTATAGAATGCGATCGCTTTTTCTTCTTCTCCCCACCCATCGTAAACATCCCCAATTTTACCCAGGGCAACGGCTTCCCAAGCGGTATCTTTGAGGGTACGAGAAATAGGCAGAGATTGACTGTAATACTCGATTGCCTTTTCCTTTTCTCCCAACACATAGTAAACATCACCGATACTAACCAGGGTGAGAGTAGCGCCAAACTGATCATCTAAATTCTGTTTTAGTGATAGAGCTTGACTGTAGAACAAAAGGGCATTTTGTTTATCTTCTACATCGTTATAATCATCATAAACAGCACCCATACTAAACAGAGTGCTAGCCTCCTGTGCCTGGTTACCCACCTCACGGGAAATCAGCAGGGATTGATTATAAGCTTCTAAAGCATTGCGCTTCTCTCCTAACTCCTTATAGGTAAAGCCAATGTCGTTAAGAGTTTCAGCTTCCCTTTCCCGATCGCCCACTGCGCGATACAGTAAAACAGCCTCTTGGAATTTCACAATTGCCTGTTGCCGAGATGCTGTGGTTTCTTCATTACGCAGAGCGATCGCATCCCAATAAGCTTCATCGGCAGCAGCACGAGTTGCCTCGATCTCAGTAGATATTGGCTGTTGTGCTATCTCAATACTCCCACGCTCCGGAGTCTCTTTCGCGATCGCAAAACCTGCTCTCAAGTCTGAAAATAACCCAACTGTTATGACCACAGACGGGATAAATACCATTAAGGTGCGATTAAAAAGGGGAAATATCGGACAAAACTCAGGGTAGGATTTGTGCCATTGGCTGCGTTGAGGCATGGATGCACCTTTAATCTGGTGGATCTATAGTAGTTTCCCAATGATACTCAGTTATATCCTGTCCAGTAGTATTGGAATTAACTAAGATATCACCGCAAAAACTCTGTGTTCCTCTGCGTTAAAACACATAGCCGCAGTTCTGCGGTAGTGGCACTGAATATCTTGTCAATATCCAGCGTTTGGTGCATCCGTTGCAGGACGTGAGCGATCGCCCGTTCCCGCAAAGCACTCTCCCGCAGTGTTTCCTCTCCCTGGTATTAACCGAGTTAAAAAAACATATTATATAGTTTTGCTCAAACGAGCGATCGCATAGCGTCTGCTGCGCGGAATCGGCGACAATAGTAAACCTCAACGCCAGAAAGCCGCTACTTCCCCTAGAACCTGGAATGGATACTATCAAATACCTCTTATCAGAAGACCAAATGCCCGCTGCCTGGTATAACATTCAGGCAGATTTAGCCACACCTCTACCCCCCGTTCTCCATCCCGGCACCGGGCAACCCATTACTCCCGATGACTTGGCTCCCCTGTTCCCCATGAGTCTCATTGCACAGGAAGTGAGCCAGGAACGTTGGATAGAAATTCCTGACGAGGTACAGTCTATCTACCGTCAATGGCGACCAACCCCACTTTATCGCGCCCGCCGACTGGAGCAAGCCCTCGATACCCCTGCCAAAATTTACTATAAATATGAAGGCGTTAGCCCTGCCGGAAGCCATAAACCTAATACCGCCGTTGCTCAGGCATACTATAACAAGCAAGCAGGCGTAAAACGACTCACCACCGAAACTGGAGCGGGACAGTGGGGTTCTGCCCTCGCCTTTGCTGGGGCACTGTTTGGCTTGGAAGTGCTGGTATATATGGTAAAAGTCAGCTATAACCAAAAGCCCTACCGTCGAGCCTTGATGGAAGCCTATGGAGCTAGAGTAGTTGCCAGTCCCAGTGCAGAAACCCAGGCAGGAAGATCCATCCTCGCCGCATCTCCCCACAGCACAGGTAGCCTAGGCATCGCTATCAGTGAAGCAGTAGAAGTTGCTGCCCAAGATGAGGGGAGTAAATACGCTTTAGGCAGTGTCCTCAATCACGTCTTACTGCACCAAACTGTAATTGGCCAGGAAGCATTAGCACAGCTAGAAATGGCTGGAGATTATCCAGATATTGTAGTTGGTTGTACAGGTGGCGGCAGTAACTTTGCCGGAATTGCCTTTCCCTTTCTGGGTGCAAAACTACGGCGTGAGCGAGATGTTGAGATTATTGCCGTGGAACCAGCTGCTTGTCCTACCCTAACTCGTGGTAAATACGCCTATGATTTCGGCGATACCGCTCACCTGACTCCCCTAGTTAAAATGCACACCTTAGGCAGCACCTTTGTACCCGAAGGCATCCATGCTGGAGGCTTACGCTATCACGGCATGGCTCCCCTCGTCAGCCATGTGGTTAACCTGGGACTCGCCCAAACGCGATCGGAATATCAATTAGGCTGTTTTGCCGCAGGGTTGACCTTTGCTAGAACCGAAGGCATTCTACCAGCCCCAGAAGCCAACCATGCTGTTAAAGCAGCAATAGATGAGGCATTAAAATGCCAAGAGTCGGGACAGAGCAAGGTTATTCTATTTAACCTTTGCGGTCATGGCCCCTTTGATATGCAAGCGTACATGGACTACCAAGCTGGGAAACTGGTAGACACCGAGTACAGCGCCCAGGAAGTAGCCATGGCTCTGGCAGGATTACCCGTTGTCGGTTAACTATTTGTAGGGTTCTACTGATGAAGCTTGAGAGTGGGTCTTTTTTTGATTTCGGGTAAAAGGTCAGAAAAATTAATCATACTACATTTTTACTTTGCAATGTTGTTACTAAAACTCTTCTTTGTTTACTAGATTAAGCAGATGTACCCTACTCTCTCTTGATTCCCCGTACAGTTGCCAAAAATTGCCCCAAAAATGGCAACCCACCAATCGCAGGTAACAAGTAACGAGAAGTACAAAGTAACCCCAAAGCCGCCGCCGTTGGTGCATTAAAATAGGGTTGATAAAACAAAACTAACGCGGCATCGCGAGTGCCAACTCCAGCAAAAGTTAGGGGTAATAATCCGGCTAAGATAGCTAGTGGTGAAAGGGCGAGATTAGCTAAAAATGGCGACCAAGCTTTCAAAGCCAGGATAAAAAACCAAATTTGCAGTAAGTGTAAAAACCAAATAAAAATCGAAGTACCAGTAATTTTGGCAAGCTGAACTCTATCTTGCCAGAAATAATCGTGCATTTCTCCCCAAGAGGTTTGCATCGTTTCCAGCTTTAAGCGCAGTTTCCTCGGTGCAATCTTTCTAGCTACTAAGAAAAAGAAATAGGCGAATTTCTTAGAAGCCAGCAGCAATACTCCCACCACCAAACCCACTCCCACAAACCCCGTCATTACCCAAAATAGCCAATTCTTCTCAGGGTAAACTAATAACCCAAAGACACACCACAACAGGAGAGATAGCATATCGCACGCTTTCTCGAAAATTACGAGCGATAAAGATAGCGTGCCTCCCAAATGACCCCGCTGTTTCATAAAATAGGCTTTAGCAATATCCCCCATCTTGGATGGAAGAACCATATTTAATACGCTAGCTGCCAAAATTAATCGATTTGCTTCTAAAAATCCTAGATGGGAACCACTCGGCATCAGTTGTTGCAGTCGCCAAGAGGTAAATAAGGTGAGGGGTACTACCATACCCAGACTAATCGCCATCCAAGTGCGATCGCAATTTTGGAAGACTGCAATCAGTCGGGCAAAGTCAATCTTAGTGTAGATAATTACTAGAATTATCAGGCTAACAAAGATAGAAATAATTCTTTTCATTTACCATTCATTAGAGCGAGATTCTCATGTTAGACAATTATAGGATTACAACCCCCAATTCTACCCATTTTTTAATCCTATAAATCCTGGTCAAATATTCCTTTCTAACTTCAGGGCATCATAATTATTCAACTTCTTAACGTCACTAGTTAAATCAAGCCAAGGTTGCAATTGCCCGTTTTGGAATGTGCGACTCATCACCACATAAATTGAAGTTTGATCGCCACCAATCCCCACCTGAACTACCCCTTGCCAAGACTTAGCTTTTAACTCGTCCCTAACAAGCCATTGCCCCTCATGCCATTCTAAACTGCGGCGGAATTGAAAGGGAGCATCTTTTTTACCTGTAATCAAGACTTTTTGTAGTATTTTTCTAATTAAGTTAGGAAAGAAGCGCCCTAGGGTAAACATTACTACCCGCAATATCATTAAATTAAGGGTAGTCATTTGCTTTTGTTTCGCCCAGCCCAAATTCCCCTCGATACTAATTTGATTGTCGCCTATTTTTACTGAATAGGAATCCACCAAATGAGCGATCGCATTTTTTACCTTACCTCCCGCTTTCACTTGTAAAGAGAATTGCGTATCTGAAACTACCAACTCATTACCTCGAAATAGCTTAAATACACCCCCTTTATTTAAAGCTAAATACAGTTCAGTATCCTGACGGCGATCGATTAAAATTTTAGCTTCCTTCAACCAAACTCTACCTTGAGGACGGGGAGCTAGGGGGGGTCTATTTTCCACAAAATCTCGCCAAGCTAGTAAATAATTCCAAGTATGATGCCCGATAATATGGTCATCAGCGTAGCAGGAACCTAAGCCCTTTTCTAATCCGGCGAGAATGCGATCATTAATTTGCAGTGCCTCAGGAAACCACTCACCTACTAATTCAAATCCGTGGGGGAAGAAATTATAAGTATTGCGGCTAGTATATTCTCCTCCATAAGAGCCATCGGGATGGACGAATTCTGCCGCTAGTTCCACCGCTTTAATCAGTGCTTCCTTCAGACGAGGATCTGGACGAAGTTGATAAATCCGGGCTAAACAAGAAATTGTTAATGTATGATATCCAGGATCGCAACCTTCGTATTCAATAAACCAACCTTCGGGATTTTGCCAGGATAAAACTCGTTCCAAACGTTGTACTCTGGCTTTATCCCATTTGGTTAATTGCAACAGGTTTGACAGTAAATCTAAACATAGCACAATTAACGCTTGATGATTTGTTAGCCGCCCACTTTCATTATGATGAGCTAACCAGTCAGCGCGTTTCTCAAAGAACTTGAGCGCCGTAAAATTATTTAATCCCAATTCTTGATAACTTTCAATACAAGCTAGTAGGGAAAATGCCGCAGCACCACCAGCCCTTTCAAAGGGAAAATAATCATCGCAAGAACCATCGGGATGAGCGCTGGATGCGGCATAAAGAATCCCGGCTTCCACCCAATCACGAAGAGCAGGTTGTTGATAGAAAGGGTTGTCTGGTAAGGGGGTATTGTAAACTAAAGCTAAAGGCCAAACAAATTCTTGTGCCATCCCGCTGGGAAAGTCGATAATTTTATATTGCCAGAAGTTCCGGTCAAAGCAACCGTAAGTTGGGCTGTGAGGATTTCTGTCTAATAGCGTTAATAGTTTGGGGATTTGCGCTAAAGCCTCGCGGGCAAAAATGTTCTTACTCATTGGTTATTGGTTGTTGCTCATTGGTTGGGCGCTTATTCTTTATACTGCTTTTGATAATAGTTAACTTCTGATCTTCTTTGCCGTAATTGGATATCCTCTAATATCTTGCGATTTACTGCCATTAAATCAGCTACCAAACCCAATATCCATAGTTGTACGCCAATCAGAATTAGAATTGCTGATAAAACCAAGCTCGGAACGTGGCTTCTTGGAGTTCCACTGAATAAGAGCGCCAACCAACGCACTCCTAAAATAAATCCTAAGCTAAAAGGAACTGTCCCCAGAATGCTGAAAAACTGGAGTGGTTGATAGGTCATGAAAATCCGAATAATGGTCAGAATTGACCGCTGGATATAAGAGGGAATACTCTTGACTAAACGGGAGGGACGCAGATAACCATTAGTTCTAATTGGTACGGAGGCGATCGCCATTCCCTTTTGTCCCGCTTGAATAATCATTTCCAAGGTATAGGTGTAGGGATTAAATACATTAAGTTGCATCGCGGCATTTCTGTTGATGGCACGGAAGCCGCTAGGTGCATCTGGTATCTTAGTATTACTGGCAATTCTTACCACCCAACTGCCTAATTTTTGGAGAAACTTCTTGGTGGGAGAGAAATGTTTGATATCCTGAATTGGTCTGGCACCTACTACAATATCTGCCTCTCCTTGCAAGATTGGCTCGATCAGTTTGGGGATATCTGCGGCACAATACTGATTATCAGCATCTGTATTAACAATAATATCCGCTCCGGCTTTTAAACAAGCCTCGATACCAGCCATAAATGCCTTGGCTAAACCTTGATTGTAGTCAAAACTGATAATGCGATCAACGCCGCAAGCCTTCGCTACATCCACCGTGCGATCGATACTACCGTCATTAATTACTAACCACTCTACGGTATCAACTCCCGGTATTTGACGTGGTAATTCAGAAAGCGTTACTCCTAAGGTAGCTTCTTCGTTATAGCAAGGAATTTGGATAATCAATTTCATCTCACGCTCCTCCCCAAGGGAGGTAACTTGTTGGTTAATTTTACAAGCTGCAAGCGAGAAACATTTGGAACTCATGTTTCTGGGGATGGGGACGTTTTACAAGCATCCAACCACCCCAAGCGAAGCACCCATACCCCGCCTCCTACCAAGAGTGCGGCTAAAACTACGCCCACCCATAAAGGTATGCCAGCAGCAGGCAGTAGCCACCACCACACAGCGACAATTCGCAATAACTCGGCAGTTGCTAATTTACCAGGGCCTGGTGCTGCTCCCGATTGCTTGATAATATCTTTTACATTATTGGCTAAGGCATCCTGAATCTGACGATAGGCAGCACCCCAAGCATTAAATAGTGGTGTATCGGTTGGTGCAGCCCACAAGTTTAAAGCTTTGGTTAAATATTTGCCATCAGACGCTTCAGCATAGTAGCGCTGGTAGTAGGATACTAAAGAGGGGGCGTTAGCTAGGAAACCTAAAACTGTTAGACCAATCAACCCTTTCCACCACTTCCGATCAATTAACGCTGTTAGCGCCATCAATCCTGGTAGTGCTGGGACTAAAAACCGAGGCCCCCAACTCCAGCCGCCAAATTCCCAAAATGAATGAAGTACCCAGTACCCGGCAAATATCCCCACTATTGCTAAGGCTTCTAGAGGCTTAGATTTAAAAGCCTTGCGGAAACCAATGATAGCGAGAATCACGGGCGGACAGTACCAGATTAAGCCTCCCCCAGCACCCGGACTAAAAATTAAGCCTAAAAATCTTTCCAGAGTTCCTTCTAGAGCAAAGTTCGATGCTTTTTGTCCGCTAGAGAGCAAATCACCAAATCTGAGGTAGTTGTAAGCCATGTACAACATAAAGCCCATAACTGTACCCAGAAAGGGTCCTAAAGCATTGCGCAAAGGATATCGCTTCAGAAGTAAATAAGCAGATAGTACTGGTCCAACAACGATACCCGCAGGTTTGGCTGTTACTGCTAAACCTGCTAAGATGCTGCCACCAGCATGAGCGCGACTAGTTTTACCAAGAGTTAGGTATAGACTACAAACAGTCAGAAATGAGAGTAAAGGTTCGGCAAAAAATTCCCTGGCATAAACCAACGCTGTAGTACCGAAAGCAAAACAAATCGCAGCTAAATAAGCCCCTGTTTGGCTGCTACCTAGTCGCAGGGCTAACAGCGCCACCATTGAGGTAGTAAGGGCAGTGATTAAAATGCACAACACTAGCGCACAAACCGCAGCCACATAGGTTGCTGGTAAGTTTAACGAGTTAGCCAAAGCTAGTCCAATTGCCACGAATGGCATCGCCACAATCGGCAGTAACGGATATCGGATTGAGTAATATTGACCATCCCTACCCAATACCCCTTCACCACGCCCGATGCTGAAATCTCCTTCGGTTACTAATGACCGAGAAACAGCCAGCATATCATTACCATCAAATCCCCAAATCCCTGGCTTTAAAAAGGCCAGGTAAATTAGAGCAACACCAACGGCTAGGCAGAAGGCGATCTTGAAAATCTGTTGAGGACTGTGCGGACTACCCAGAAATGTTGGTTGTGCAATCGGACTCTGACCTGCCATAGGTTCACTATATTGCTCTTGGTTTTTCTTGTATATAAGCTCTTTTGCAGAAATCAGGTATAGCTCAATCCTGCAACTCTTCCCTAATATAGCTCGTGAATTTTACCTGGTAAGAGCCAACAGTGCCTCAAAAGCATGATATTAAAACTCTTAACAGGCTTCAGCCGTGAGCGCGGTTCCGCTGAAGTCCGAATGGGAACTCCTGAACAAAAAGACTGATTTACGTACAAAAAGTATAAAATGCTACTTCTGATAACTCAAACGCCTTTCACCGATTGTGACAGTACAGGGTGCGTTTGCTCGAAGTGGTTTAATCCCTCAAAGCCAGAGGACTGTTGGGTAAGCCTGACGCCTGTAAACCCTGGTGTCGCCGCTACGGGATCTGCCAGCATCAGCATACTCATTAGCAGAGTGGGGAGTAAGGAGTGGGAAATGGGAAACATTTGGCAGGAATTAATTTAGTGAATTGGCTAAAAATAGTGCTAAGTGGAAGCTGCAATAACTATAGTAATTTGTAGAAATTTATCGGTTAGTTTTAGGTAATAATACCCAACTATTATCAAATAAATATTTGGTTTCGATCCCCTCAATCTACAAGGTCTACAAGAGTTAGCCTTAAATTAAGGGTAAAATCAATTATGGCCTATATTATATATAACTAACTCAAAATCTAAAATCGCTATGGTGACCCAATCCAATCCTCCCCTTTCTCCCCGTCAAACCTTGCCAACAATGTATGATTTACCTAGCGAAAATCCGGAGGAACCTGGCTTGCCTGACGAATTTCATTTATGGCAATCAATACTACTGGCATTGACCTTTATACCTGTCAACTGGAATCGAGATCTAGTATTCACAACTTGTGACATGAATCTCTATTACGATGTCACACATCCTAATTGGTACAAACGTCCAGATTGGTTTGGAGTTGTGGGCGTTCCTAGACTTTATGAAGGGCGCGATACCCGTTTAAGTTACGTGGTTTGGCAGGAAGGAGTTAGCCCCTTTGTAGTGGTAGAACTATTGTCTCCTGGAACCGAGGCTGAAGACTTCGGACGCACTGTTCAAAAAGCGGACAATCCACCACCAAAATGGCAGGTTTACGAACAGATTTTACGAGTGCCTTACTATATAATCTTTAGTCGGTATAGTAACGAACTTCAGGCATTTCGCCTAGTCGCTAGCACCTACGAACCTGTACCACTCACAGATGGGCGTTTACTAGTCCCTCAGTTAGGGCTAAGTTTGGGATTGTGGCAAGGGAATTATGAAGGGATGGAAAGACTTTGGTTGCGATGGTTTACTATTGACGGAGGTTTGATTCCTATCCCCAGTGAAGCAGCGATCGCAGCTGAAGAACGAGCCACAGAAGCTGAAGAACGAGCTGCAAAATTAGCAGCGCGATTGCGAGAATTAGGCATTAACCCAGATGAAGTGGAGTAGAAGGGGTGAGGGAGTGAAGGGGTGAAGGAGTGAGGGAGTGAAGGAGTGAAGGGGTGAGGGAGTGA
>DNXU01000634.1:29241-30733 GCA_003505715.1 Cyanobacteria bacterium UBA8803
TCCCTCACTCCCCCAGCTCCCCCCTTTCCTCTTACCAAGGGTTACCTACTAATGTGAAAGCCGCCCAATAATAAGGATGGGCAAAATCTTTTGCTTCGGCAAGTTCTGGTGGTAAGGGAATGGCGTTATTGGGAGTGCGTAGCTGGCCGTTTTCTACTTTGACTTGTCCCTTAATCATGGCCAACTGTGCCTGTCTTAATGCCTCAGCTTTAATGGGAGCAGTTTTCAGATCGGTGTAGAATTGGGTCATCAGGGCTAGCGTGCCTTGGTCGCTAACATACCACAAGCTGGCGAGGGCAGATTTTACCCCAGCTTGCACTGCCAACCCGGCAAAGCCGAGTTCTGCTTCTTCATCGCCTAAAGCAGTGCGGCAAGCACTCAGTACCAATAATTCCACGGGCGGATTATTCCAACCCATTTGGGGCAATTGATCTAGGTGCAACTTGCTGTTCCATAGCTGGATATAAGAGTTGGTGACAGCACCAGGATGGAAATCAGCATGGGTGGCTAGGTGGATAATTCCAAAGGGTTGTTGGGCACGTTGAGCTTTGAGATTCTCTAGGGTAAAGGTATCGTCAAGGAAAGATTTCCCCTGCCAAAGTTGCTGGGTAATTGTGGCTAACTCTACAGATACTGCTGGTAAAGGCTTTTGATCGGCAAATTGATCGGCACCCATCGCCAGGACTTGGCTATCTTTAATATCCTGATAGCGGGTATCAGTCAGCGTCAGACTGGGCATGAGACCAAGACTATATCGCTCTACCAAGAATTTTTCACCATCCTGGAGAGCGGCAAACGCCAGCGATCGCAACCCCACGTCCGTGATAAACACCAGGTTTTCAATCCCTTGGGCTTTTAAATCATCTTCTAGCGGTGCTACTAACCACTGGTTAAGCTGTTGGGCTGGTGCTAGATAACCGCTAGCATTTCTGACATTAGTTACACTAGTACGAAATTCATCGGCGATTTTCATAACTTGTCCGCGCTTAACGCCCACCCTTTTGCGAATAGGTTTCCCCGATGCCGTGACCAATATCAGTTCTAACTCCTCGTTAGCCTTTTGAGAAGGATTTTCTAGGGCTGTACCATCGGGAGTAAATAGGACATAGATCAGTGCTGGTTTAATTCCTACTGCTCGTTCCACCTGCTGCAAAATATCCTGGGATTCAGCCAGGGTAATAATTTGAGTTCCTGATCGCCCTAAATAAGACTCAAATTGCCTCGTGAGCAATTGCTCTGTCAAATGCAAAACTCGGTCAATTGCAACATCAGAATCACTCTCATCAACTTGATTTTCTAAGGATGAAGCGTGTTGAAAAGGTAATGTTTCATCTGCTGGTAAAGTTGGTGAGTCTGAAGTATCAGAGGGGTCAGTTGGTGAGACAGTAATATCCGAGGGGCCGATAGGCGACGTAGTGGTATCAGACGGGTCAATGGGTAAAACCGGAGAGGGATCTGACGGCAGATCAATCTGTGGCGGGGGTGGTGAGGG
>DNXU01000346.1 GCA_003505715.1 Cyanobacteria bacterium UBA8803
CATCCCCTCACTCCCTCACCCTCAGCCTCTCCCTATTTTCTGCCAAACTGCATAAGGTCACCTCTACCAGAGTTAAGTAGTTAGTGAACGCTCTTCTCCCCTGAAATCAAATCTAGACTATGGGAGGTGAAACAATTTAGAAGAGACGAGAAGGCGGACTTAATCCTTGACCCATGAGCGATGACCAACAATCTCAGCCAGATAAAACCGAAATGAGTGCTGCATCTAGATACTGGACGATGATTGGAATTGATGCTTCTGGAGGGCGCAAAATCGAAGAGATTGGCCCAGCTAAGGTATTTTTCCTCGCAGCGTTTCCAGAATTCAGCATTCGCAGCGAAGTGCCGGATGCTCTTGTCCAGCGTCAACTCCTGTACTGGTTCAGCGAAGGAATTCTTGGTTACCAGCACGAGTCCCTTTGCCAACAAGCAGGAACCACAGGCACCGTACAGGTTTATGAACCCCTACAAAATAACGATCGCAGTCGTCGTTTAGCTCAAATTTGCCTAAAATGCTTTATTTCTAGCCAAATAGAACGAGTTTGCCAGCGCTTGGCAACCCAGTTCGGCGATGCTCATGGTTTCACTTATCGGGATTTATTACCTTGCGTTCTCAATGACGATAGCAGGCGATACATCACAGAGGCGACTATCCCACCCTCAACCTCTTATCAATCCTTCCTAGATGAAATCTTGCACAGCTATGACCCAGAGCAAAGCAGTTTAGCAACCTGGACTACCCGACGGGTAAAACATCACAAGGAAATTAATGCCTTTTTGCTGGAACATGGGGTTTATCTAGTCAGCGACTGGGCCATCCTGAATGATACCACTGCCAAACAACTAGAGCGGATTTTCTCTCAATTCCACCAGTTAACTAGATTTGAAATTCAGGAAGCCAAGCAACTTTTAGAAAGCTACCATGCTGTCTATCGCGCTCAACGCTTAAAACAACGCCAAGCAGGAATCAAAGGAACTTGCTCGCCACCGACACCCGAACAACTGCACCAAATCAACCAACGTTTGTTTGGTCAAACCCCCCAAATGCTCTCAGGAGCAACCGTAATGAGAAAACTTCGCGAGATTGCCTCTCAGTTGCGCTCTTACCGAATTTACGTTCGCGGGGGATCTTTACCAAAACAGGAGAACGATCCGAGCGATCTCGCCGAGAGTCTGCCCTATTCTGACTCGGATGCGATGGACGATCAAACTCAGTTTTTAACTGACTACCGCCACCAACTTCTGACTTGTTTAGACCAGGCAATTGCCCAGGTTACCAGTGAACGAGTGGCAAAATTACAGCGCAAAGACCCCCAGAAAGCTGAAAAATTCCTTGCTGCCTTGCAAATATTTCACTGTCAAGAGCGATCGATGTCAGAAATTGCCGAACTACTGGGTCTGAAAGCTCAGTTTCACGTCAGCCGCCTACTCCAACTTAAAGCCTTTCGTGCCGATGTTCAACAACAGTTGTTAGTGCTATTACGCGATCGCGTCATCAACCAAGCTCAAGCTTACGCCGACCCCCAACGCCTCCAAACCTGGAACCAACAGATTGAAGAAGCACTCAACGAACAAGTAGCTAAACTCATTGAGGAGGCAGCAACAGAAGCCAGTACGGCGACTGTAGAGAGAAACCAAGCCCCAAGTAGCCTTTTTACTCAGAGACTCTGCCGTTACCTCGATATCAGGAGCAAACAGTCATGACTCATTCCTCTAATCCGATCGCTCAAATGTGGCTAGATTTTGAAGCTTTACCCGTAGAAGCCATTGACCTCTCACCAGTAGCGATTGATGAAGCGGTTAGGCTGATAGCTGATATGCCCAACGAACAACGGCAATGGCAGACTTATCTCAATGCACTAGCGTTATTTGGTTTCGAGCAATGGCTAGCAGAACGGGATGCCCAAATCGCAATTGACCGACAGCATTGCTCCCTTTTCGATCCACAAATGAATAATGTGATTGAAGCGGTTTGCCACCTTAAGGTTAATCAGTTTAAACTATGCCTAATTACTACAGGTAGTCTGGCCGATGAAGAGGTGACTCTCCCTAGAGCCGTTGTCGATTTACCCGAATTTGCTCACCATTTCTACGTCCTGGTAGAAGTTCAAGAAGAACAAGAAATTGCTGTTGTTCGTGGCTTTCTCTCCTACAACCAACTAATGGAGCGGCAAGCAAGGGCTAATATCCAAGCGGATGACGACTGGACTTATCAGTTCCCGTCGGCTTGGTTTGAGCAGACTCCAGACCGTTTATTACTCAATTTACGCTGCTTGGACAACAGTGCTATTCCTCTACCTGCCGTGCCGAACCACCGCCTGACGCAGCTGTCTCGGATGCGATCGCAACTGGAAACTTTGTTGCCTCAATTAGACTCGCCCAACCGCCAACTATGGGAGGTTTTAACTTGGGAACAAGGAACAGCCATACTTACCAGCCGAGAATTGGTCAACTGGCTGTATCAATTACAAACCCAAGAGTCACCAGGACTAAGTGCTAACCTCACAAATTACTTATCCGATTTACTGCGACTGCTCACCCAACAAGCTATGAATGTGGGACGCTGGTTGTGGGATGAGTTGGATGAATTGGCTCAGGAACTATCTTGGCAACTACTACCCAGCGTGGCACCAGTAGCAGCCTTTCGCTCGCCTAAAGAAGAATTTGAGTCGATTGTGCGATCGCTCCAGCACAAAAGCATAGACATTTCGCCCCAAGCGCGAGGTGCTTATCGCAATTTGCACTTAGCGGGAATACCCTTGCGGCTTTACGCTCTAACTTGGCCGTTGTTGTCTGACTCAATTCCGGAGTGGACTTTATTGCTGATCCTAGGAACTCCTTCAGAAACCCCCCTCCCTCCTGGTTTGAAATTGCGGATCAGCGACCAGACTGGTATTTTAGTCGAACAGGCCATGGATAGGGGCGAGCAAAATTCCTATTTCTTTACTAGCGTGGTTGGCACTTGGGATGAGAAATTTCTTGCCACTGTTAGCTTAGCGGGTGGTATTGAAGAAACTCTGCCTCCCTTTAGCTTCGCTCTAGAGCGAGTTCGATAATGGCAAGATACAGCAGCTACAACCAGCGCTATAAATAAGACATGTACCATTAGTACAGGCAAGACTCAACTATGCCCAAATCTGTTAACAAATTAATACCCTTTGGGTTGAAGCTTTCAACACTTGAATGGCTGCAATTACCGACTGGCAAGCTTTTCAAAATTACCCATTTTAAAAAAATTCAGCTACGAAATAGCATTAGTCTTGCCGCTGTACTGTTGTCTCTCACAGCCTCTATCCCCCCATCCCCTCATCTGGCGATCGCTCTATCTCCTCTCGCCCAAGCTCAAACGGAACGAGATCCAGTCACCGAAGCCGATAGATTACTCCAAGAGGGGATTGATTGGTATCGAGAAGGTCAATTTGAACAAGCCTTGACCACCTTACAGCAGGCTCGCTCCCTTTTCCAGAAGGCAGGAGTACGTCAAGGAGAAGCGGTGAGTTTGACCCAAATAGGTAGGGTGTATGACAATCTCCAACAGTACCCAGAAGCCCTTGATGTTTACGAGCAAGCCTTAGCTATTGCTAAAGACATCGACGATCGCCAGGAAGAAGCGATCGTCCTAGATTACATAGGGTTAGTCTATAACAAGCTGGAACAATATCCCCAGGCTCTCAAATCCCACCAAGACTCCTTGGCACTCTTCCAAGACCTGGGAATTCGTCGCAGTGAGGGTATAGTACTGGGTAATATTGGGGTAGTTTATCTTAACCAGAACCAAGACGAGCAAGCACTGGATTTCCTACAAAAAGCTGCAACCATTTATCGAGAAGTAGGCGATCGCATCGGAGAAGGAATCATTCTCGATTACATGGGGCTAGCCTACAGTCATATGGAGAAATATGACCAAGCCATAGATTTACACCAGCAGGGGTTAGCCATCTTCAAAGAACTCAATATCCCCCGCTCTCAAGCGATCGCGCTTTATAACATTGGTTCAGCTTATAACAAATTCGGCAAGCTAGAAATGGCGCGAGAGTCCTATCAGCAAGCGCTAGAAATTTTTGAAGAAATAGGCGATCTCGATGGAGCAAATGCAACTCGCCGCCTGATCGAGACGATTAAAGAATAGTTTGTTGTTTGTTGTTTGT
>DNXU01000632.1:0-1840 GCA_003505715.1 Cyanobacteria bacterium UBA8803
TCATCCCTCATCCCTCACCCCTAGACATGATATAAAATTGCCAAATGGAGCTTCCTGCGCTCCATGCGCGATCGCAGTTTCCGCATTGTAAGGAGTTGGGAGATGAGAGAAATTGTTTTACCCATAGAAATGGTTTTGTTCCAAGTCTTATTTCTGATGGTGGCGATCCCAGTGGAAGCTAGGGTCTTTCACCGCAAGTTAAAATTAACTCGCAAAACCAGTATTGAGTATGCTATATCGCTGAATCTTTTCGTCACAGGTGTGGGTTGGCTGATTTTTTTCGCCCTGGAGAACTTTCTCACCAAACCCTTAAAAAACCAGATGATTAGTTATATTTTTTTCGACCGCCCAATGGGATCTTTGCAAGCCGAATGGAACTCGATCATTATTTCCGTAGGAATTGCTATATTTTTCTCGTCATTCCTTCTGAAATGGATCGGGATGGAATTACTAAAAACTTTGCTAGAAGATTCTCCCAAGCAACTAACATTAAAGCCGATGCAGGTGAAGAAGCGACCTGGATTAATTAATCGTAAAGCTCAAAAAAGTTTAACGCCTAAGAAAAATATACCTTTTGCTGTCCTACTGGCTCATGCCTATAGCAATAGCATCATTTTGCTGCTTTTATTTGTGCGTTTTCTGCAATTTAATAGTTTTCCTCAAGCCCTATGAATAATTTCTTCCAAAAGCAATACAGTTCGCTGCTAAAAAATACCCAATCGGTAATTAAGAGTGTTGCGCTTGATAGTGGTTTTGCCTGGTTCTCCTGGCTGACTCTATTGTTCCTGAGTCTGTTTTCTTGGTTAATGGCATTTATAGCCACGGGATTATTACAAAACTTACTGGCTAATTTGGGGTGCATTTTTCTGATTTTGGCCGTCTATTGGTGGACAACCTCTACCAAATCTTTGAGAATTTATGATGTGCCGTTGAGTCCATGGATTACTGGGGCAATTGTCAGTGTTTACATCTTTGGTGCGATCACGGGAAAAGTAGAACCCAAGGCTTTAATTGCTTGGCCGCTAATCTCCGCAGCGATCGCAGCTTTACCCCTTTGCCTGGGAGACGATTTCAAGCTGAAAACACCAGCACCAGACAAGCGTAAAACCATCATCCTATTATTCACCAGTCAACTAATTTTCAGTTGCTGGTTTCAGTTTCATTTTCTGGTACAAAACTGGTTAGCGGAATATCCTACTCTACTGGTCGATAATTTTGACCAGAGTGCTTTCGTGGTCAAATATCCTCTGTTGCCACCGAAGACGCCTAGAGGAGTATCGATGCTAGACTTGATGGCCTCCAAGTTACAACAGCAGTTAAATGCTAAACCTTGGCCACAGATTGAGCGAGTTCTTCTTCCCCAAGAGCGAGATCGTTTAATCCAGCAGATTACAGCACAAACTAAGCAACAAATTGCTTCGGCTAAGGTTGAAGAAGATGACCTATGGCAGGTAGGGTATACAGTTTCGCTGAAAGATCCTGGATATAACTTAGCATTAAATACCAGTTGGCAAGGCCCTCGTTCTCAAGTTTTAGAGGGTAACATAACCAAATCTTGTCAAATTAATCCAGTGAACCGACCAACACCGACGGGAACTACTGTAGTAAGTAGGGTGAGATGTGAACCTGCTAAAGGTTGGGGTGTAAATCAACCCCTTACTACTGCCAATAATAATCCGACCCGAAACTGGGTATGGGATATTATTAATCAATAAGCCACTCTAGGCGGGTTGTGAACAAAATTTCTTGCTAAAATGCATCCACCGCAAGGAGTTCAAGAGTTTTCTAGGCGATCGCGAACAACCTGAACTCCCAAACTCCTGTGTTCTTCTTCTCATCC
>DNXU01000632.1:1972-11511 GCA_003505715.1 Cyanobacteria bacterium UBA8803
TCATCCCTCATCCCTATTTTCAACTATGCAAACCCAAACTTTTGGCAGAATTTGGGCGATCGCCTCGAATGGTTTTCGGGAAGTAATTCGCGATCGCGTTTTATACGTGATTGGCTTTTTTGGTCTGTTATTAGCGATCGCACTCCGGCTATTACCAGAAGTAGCGGCAACCACAGAAGATAAAATTTTCCTAGATTTGGGTTTGGCAGCGATTAGCGTGTTGGGTGTGGTAGTTGCTATATTTGTCGGAACTGGCTTGATTAACAAAGAAATCGAAAAGCGTACCGTATTGGTTTTAATTCCCAAACCCCTCTCCCGTGCAGAATTCATTATTGGCAAACATTTGGGGTTACTAGGTGTTCTGGCCGTGCTAATTACAGCCCTGATGGTTATTTATCTGGGTCTGCTCAGTATAAGTAAGATTAATTATCCGTTGGGTAGCATCCTAGTTTCAACCCTTTACCTCTTCTTAGAACTATGCCTAATTACAGCTGTAGCGCTAGCATTTGGTGTTTTTACCAGTTCGCTTTTAGCCACACTGCTCACGTTCGGGGTGTATTTAATGGGTCACTTGAGCCGTGATGTAGTAGCGTTAGGCAAGTTGAGTAAAAACGCCAGCATTGAAATTCTGACTCAAGGTCTTTATCTGGTTTTACCAGATTTATCCCGCCTGAATTTAAAGAATCAAGCAGTTTACGGTTTACTCCCGCAACCCCAGGAACTGTTGAGCCATGCGGCTTATGGTGTAGTCTATACAGTTTTACTTTTGGCGATCGCTATTCTCATCTTCTCGCACCGAGAGTTTTAGTGTTGATTGTTCATGGTTCATTTGTTACCGGACATGATATGACTAGGTACAAATGCAGAAAGATATTACATATAAATCGGAGCGGCGGGATTTGAACCCACGACCCCCACTACCCCAAAGTGGTGCGCTACCAAGCTGCGCTACGCCCCGTTGAACCTATCCTAGAATATCATAAAATTTGCGATCGCAACAGCAATTTAAAATACCTTCAATGAGTAAGCGGCTTGCAGTAAACCTGGAACAGCTTCAGGAAGCCAGCTGCCCTCACAGCGGCGTCCACTATTCAAGATAAAGCGTAGTGCGTAAGCATCGGGATAGCCTTCTACTTGCATCCAGATCAAGTCACTTTCCGCTTCACAGGCAATTTTTTCTTCATCCATTAACTCACTACTCATGTCCTTCATGGTCTGAGCTAGTTGCGTCAATAATCGGCAAAAGTCATCTAGTTCTGCCCCAGTCAGTTCAATAGCCCAATCATCGGTGCCGACTAAACCTTGATATTCAGTTGCCTGAGGAGCCCAGCCCAGACGCCAGCCTAGTCCATTTTTAACAATACGTTCCATGCCATGAGAGGGATGAGGGATGAGGGATGTAGGGATGAGGATGAGGGATGAATAAGCTAAGAACAGGAGACTCTTGGCTAGTTATTTATTCTTCATCCCTCATCCCTTATCCCTCATCCCTAAATTAAGGCCGAAGTAATTCAGCATCTCCAGGTTTAGGGAACCGTGGAGTAGTTCTGGGATTTGCGCTTGGTGGTGGCTCAGATACGCTGGGTGTTGGTGCTGGGGTTTGGGGGCGATTAGGATTAAACAGGCTAATCAACACGTCTATCAATGCGTTACGTTCGGCACGACTCAGCTTTTCAATCGCTGCGCGATCGCCTGCTAGAGGATTTTCCTTTAAGGTAGTATTACCTGGGTATTGGGAGGCTACCAAAGAGTCGTTGGCACCAAGATAGTCTGCTAGTGTTAGCTTCCAGTCAAAACGGAAATAGGGAAGACGGTTTTTCACATACAGGTGATAGCGGATAATGCGGCTCACCAGGGTTTCATCGGCAACCACTTCGCCAGTTTCCTTGCTGAGGTAGTTGTTCTCTAGAGGAAAATTGGGTAAACGCTGATATACTTGCCGCCACACATCCTGTGACCGCGCCACCTGAGCAGTAACCAGATTTGAGCTATTCCACTTGAAGATGCCGGAGCCTGTAACTTCTGCTGACCCTAGGAACAAACAAAGTCCAGTCAGTAGGGCAAGAGCTAAGCGCAGGTTCCTTTGGATAGTCCTGCGGTTTCGTATTGTTTTGAGCATTTCCCATGTAAGAGTAGCGATCGATAGCCTCAGCTACAGCGATCCTAGAAAATTAATCCCCAATAATTTCCGGTTGAGTCAGTTCGTCAGACATCTCTATGATTGCCCGCAGCACTGGCTTCATCATGGGGTCATCAAGATTTTCAAACTCCTCATAGCGACGCCGCTTGGCACGATTTGCCACTTGTACGGTAATCCGATAGCGATTAGAAGCCGCACTAATTAGCTCCTCTGCTCGGTGCATGACCTGACTTGAATCAAACTGGTGATAACGCTTGTGCAGCATAAGGGATGGTTAGAGGTTAAATAGTAATAGGTTTTTACCTATTGTCTAATATGTTACTGTTTTGGTCTGATAGTTAACACCTCTAGTAATGCATCTGCCAACAGCAGCACCCGCTATACCCTTAAGGTTAGCGCGGGAACTGGTATTGGGTCATACAATCCAATGATTAGTCTTCGTGATCCTCAAAAGGATCGCTCAATTGAGCCGAAGGCGGACCAAAAGAGGTATAGATAGAGGCTGCTGTGATCCCAATCACAACAATGCCGATAAAAATGCTAAGAACTATTGCGGGTTCCATATCTTAGAGATAAATTATGAGTACGGTTCCTCTATAATATTACAGAACATTACGAAAACTCGCTTGAAATTCATCATAGGTGACCCATGGCAGTACAGACGCGGCTAGGAGACATTCTCAAACCTCTGAACTCAGAATATGGTAAAGTGGTTCCCGGTTGGGGCACGACTTCCCTGATGGGAGTCTTCATGCTGCTATTTTTCGTCTTCTTACTGATTATCTTGCAGCTATACAACTCCAGCTTGTTGATTGAGAACATTAGTGTGGATTGGCACGGTTGAGGACAAAAGTTTACTTCCCTCAAACTTCCTAAAATCTTTAAGGTCTCCGTTCCTCCGGTCTTTTCATAGATCGTAGAAACATCCCCATCTACCCCTAGGACTTAGGCTCTAGGGGTTAACTTACAATTTTTTCACAAGGTTGAATGCTGACCATCGCCATTAAGATCGATAATATTATTAAGCATCGGCTCTACCTAACTCAAAGCACCAGAAAGACTGCGCTCCTTAGATTGGGTTCAAGGCAGAAAAAACTAAGACTGCTAATTGCAGGAGGTTATTAAGTGAACATTTTTGGTATCGGTCTGCCGGAGATGGCAGTAATTATGGTAATTGCTCTCTTAGTATTTGGCCCTAAGAAATTGCCAGAAATTGGTCGCAGTCTGGGTAAGGCAATTCGTGGTTTTCAAGAAGCCTCCAAAGATTTCGAGGCTGAGTTTAAGCGGGAAGCTCAACAGCTAGAGGAAGCTGTAAAGGCACCAACACTGCCTGAAGCTCAAGAAGTTGCTACCCAAGAACCTGCTACTGCTGATTCTAATAATCATGCTGCTAGTTCCTCGTAAGAAACACAAGGCTCCAAGGCTGACTTTGGCATGATCTCAGCGTTGAAGCCTCACGCGGATCGAGTGAGCCTCCTGATTATCTAAGGTAAAATGTGTTTTATGTTAAATGGTGATGGGTAATAGGTGATGGGTGAGAAATTTCTGACCAATTACCAATTACCAATTACCAATTACCAGCTATTAGATTAACTTATCATTACACATCCGAGAGAGCCAAAATGGGGTTTTAGTTTTGGTGCTTCCCGTTTTGCTTGTGCTGGTTGTTAGGAGCCTCAAACTTATAACCGACCCCGCGAATGGTGAGTATTAATTTGGGATCGCTAGCATCTGCTTCTATCTTCTTGCGAATTTGACCGATATGGACATCCACAACCCGCTGATCTCCTACATAGTCGTACTCCCAGACTTCTTGGATCAGCTCGGAGCGACGTAGGACTTGACCAGGATGACAAGCTAGAAAGTGTAGGAGATCGAATTCGAGAGCCGTTAAAGGTACAAGTTGGTCATGGAGAGTTACCTCTCGACGCCCTGGATCGATGACCAAATGGTCGAAGACGAGACGCTGTTGTTCAGTTACCGTCACTTCCCGCTTGCGTCTCAAAATCGCACCGACTCGGTTTTCCAGTTCTTGTAAATCGAAAGGCTTCTTGAGGTAGTCATCACCACCGAGTCTAAATCCTGTATTTATGTCATCGATACCTCCTCGGCTCGTGAGAAACAAAACAAAGACATCGGTACGGCGCTGCATTTCCTGGCAAAGGTTGTAACCAATGGCATCAGGCAAATTCACATCTAGAATTACCAGGTCTGGGTTGAATTGTTCAAATAGTGTCAAAGCTGTTTTGCCATCATGAGCCGACTCCATTTGATAGTTCTTCTGGCTTAAAAAGCGAATAATTAAATTACGGATTGCCGGATCGTCATCCACGACAAGAACGCGGGTGGGGGCATTGGCGGGACGGGACACGGGATCGCTCATGACTTCCGGGCCGGCGCCAGCTTGACGTGGCGGATGGTGAACTGCGCCCCCCGCGGCTCGACTCCGGTGCAATCGATTTCCCAGCCATGCGCCGAAACGATCTGGTGCACGATCGCGAGGCCGAGTCCGGTGCCGCCGTACTTGCGNNAGCAGATAGACTGCTCGTCATCCACAACAAGAATTTTGGCGGAGGCCATGGTCATAAATTTCCACGGAGAACTGAATCTGGGATCGAGACAGGACGAGATGCACGCTAGATTACACCAATGGTGTATTATGCATTTTAGTCAATACTTTCCACGGGCAGCTGGATCGGGAATTAAGACGCGGAAGTTTTGACACCATTGGTGTATTGAGCATTTAAGTCAATTATCCTCTTAGAAGTAGGGGATGCCAATAGCTGTGGATACCCCATCCAACTGTAAAAGTGGAAAAACTACTCAAGAGGGTAACCCCTTTGGAGCCTCAAGCAACTGTTTCTCATAAAATTGAAACAATTCGCCTGATAGAAGGCTGCCGTTCCAGGAAAAAGCTACACTAGCTTGCAGGAGAGTTAATATGACACTCGATAACGACTAACCTGTAAACTGCTGCCAGCAACAGCAGTGTTTAGGGTCATCGGTGTCTAACCTCATAACCAGTGTAGAGTCGCAATCATACCAGTGAAAAGAAGGGATGTCTCGGAGGTTTTGAATGAGCGATCAAAATCCCTACGAAAAGCTTGGGGTCACAGAAGATGCTTCTTTTGATGAAATTCAGGATGCTAAAGGACGCTTGATGCAGCAGTATCGCGGCGACCAGGTGTACGCCGTGGCGTTCCTGGCGGCGCTGCTCTCGTTCNNTGTAGAGACTGTTGAGGCTGCCTACGATGCGATTATTATGGATCGCCTCAGAATGCGCCAAGAAGGAAAAATTAAGGTTCCGGAAGGTATTCGTTTTCCCGAAAAATTGCCCCAAGCCCCCTTAAATTTTCCCCAAGCCTCAGCTAATCCCTCTCGGGCTTGGCTGCAACGACTGTTTGATAAACCAACAGCTGGGGAAATGGTCTGGCCTGCGGTTGTGTTCTTGGTCTTGAGCGGTTTAACCGTTTTGTATTCCGATGAGTCAATTCTCCCCCTGCTTGTAGCCTTGGGCTTCGGATGCAGTATTTACCTGATCAACCGCAAAGAACAACAATTTGGTCGTGCTGTCTTATTAGCGCTAGCAGGGTTATTGGTGGGTGTGGGGTTGGGAACTGCCCTCGGTAGTGTATTACAGCCTCAAATCACCAGCATCGGTTTAACAATCGAGAGATTGGCCACACTAGTGACCTTTTTACTCCTTTGGCTGATCACTAGCTTCCTGCGTTGAGGTTAGGGGAGGCCGGAATTAGGGTGGATTTATCTGAAAAACTAATCATTAGCCATTAGCTTTCCCAAACTCCCTCGCTTGATCTGTTCTCGCTCGATCGCTTCAAACAAAGCCCGGAAATTTCCTTCCCCGAAGCCTTTTGCCTGGAAGCGACGCTCGATAACCTCAAAAAAGAATGTGGGTTGGTTGAAAATAGGCTGGGTGAAGGTCTGGAGCAAGAGTGCTTCGGGTGATTCTTCCTGCCAGTCTACTAAAATTTGCTGCGCGATAATTTCCTGCCATTCGGCGCAGGGTAACTCACCCTTGGGACAGCGTTGTTGCAGCTGGGTGTAATAGTCAAGGGGAACTTCCAGAAAGGATACACCCTGACGGCGCAGTTGAGCGATCGCAGCCACGATATTATTCGTCGCCAAAGCAATATGCTGGATTCCTGAGCCTCGATTTACATCCAGAAATTCCTGAATTTGGGAATTTGCTGAAGTCGGTTCGTTGATGGGGAATTGCATCCCAGTGGCGGGATGAACCATGACCTGAGAGCATAAACTAGATTGCTCCGTCTCAATGGTAAATATCTGCTGGGGCTGGAATCCGAAAAGGTCTTGATACCACTGTACTGCTTTGACTAAATTGCCCGCAGCCACATTTAGTACCACATGATCAATTTTTGTAAACAGTGCTGGTTGTTGGTTGTTAGTTGACAACTCGTCACTATGAAGGGGTAGCGGCGTTGGTGTCGCGGCAATTTTCACGCCATCTCTTGTCCAGTTTAGCTGGACAGGTAAGGCTAGCATTTGGCTAAGGCCACGGCGCTCCACAATTGTATGGCTCAACCCACCCCAGGCAGAAATTTTAACCCACTTCAGACATCCTGCGGCTAAATGGTATTTTTGCAGCGGTTGCAGGAATTGAGCGCCCCCCTTGACTAGCCTTGCCATAATGCTTTCTAAATCTGAAACCTGAAACACAATATCCGCCACACCAGGAGGATGCAGGCGCAGAAACTGAGCAACAGGACTAGTAGAGGTGAGTGGGGAAGACAACGCTATATAAACTTCCCCACTGTTTACCACCTTGGTGAGAGTATGGCAGCTAGCACCCGATGCCAAGGGTTGAAAGCCCATCTGCTTGACAAACCAGTCGCAGGAGATTGTGGCATCTTCTACATAGAAATGAATGCGATCGATTTTCATCGGTCTTTAATCATTAGGCATTAGTAGTATTTACATTTCTTTACATCCTTATCCATCATACTGGCACCGATCGGGAGGTGACACAATTAGCCCCCCTCACCCTGCGAATCTGGGGTGAGGAGGAATGAGTGTGAAGATTAAGCGTATTCCTTAAACAAGGATTAATTTTTTTTTAACCCTTCATTATAAAGTCTTAACCATGAACAGGTATCCTATCTTTCGTCTGATTTGATGAAACTTTGCATCATAGGGCGAATTAAGTATGGTGGCTAGCAAAATGAAATATAAGCCGAACCGCTTCACATTCATGAGTGCGATCGCTATGGTAGCGGCTACGGTTGCTCTAGCGATGCCTGCGGTTAAATCCCAAACTACACCCACAGTTAAGATTGATGGTTCCAGTACTGTGTTCCCTATTACTGAGGCAGTAGCGGAAGATTTCCAAAATGCCAACAGAGGGATGAGGGTTACAGTTGGCATTTCCGGGACAGGTGGTGGCTTTAAAAAGTTCTGTACCGGAGAAACAGATATCTCTAACGCTTCCCGACCCATCAAAGCTGAAGAGATGGAGACCTGCAAAAAGAATGGCATTCAGTACATGGAGCTGCCAGTAGCTTACGACGCTTTAACCGTCGTCGTCCACCCTCAAAATAACTGGGTGAGCAGCATCACTGTGGCTGAACTCAAGAAGATGTGGGAACCTGCTGCTCAAGGGAAAATTACCAAGTGGAATCAGGTGCGTTCTAGTTGGCCAGATGCACCCCTGAAGCTGTTTGGGCCTGGTGCTGATTCTGGTACGTTTGACTACTTCACTGAAGCTGTCAATGGCAAATCCAAAGAAAGCCGGACAGATTACACGCCCAGTGAAGATGATAACGTTCTCGTCCAAGGGGTTTCCCGCGATCGCAATGCAATAGGATATTTTGGCTTTGCTTATTACGAAGCCAATAAGAGGCGGTTGAAAGCCGTGCCAATTGATAACGGCAAAGGTCCGGTAATGCCTTCTCTGGAGAATGTTAAGAATAACACTTACACTCCCCTGTCTCGACCTCTATTTATCTATGTCAGCGCTAAGTCTGCCGATCGGCCTGAAGTGAAGCAGTTTGTGGAATATTACCTGAACAACGCTCCTGCCTTAGTGAGCGAAGTCAAATACGTTCCTCTGCCTGACCGAGCTTATGAATTGGCCAGGGATCATTTCCAGAACAAAAAGTTCGGTAGCGTCTTTGCGAATCGGAATACTGTAGGAGTGAGGATTGAAGAGCTGATGCAACTTGAGGCAAGTCAATAGCAATTTTTGATCGGGAGAGGGAGAAGGGAAAGGGATTTTCATCCTTCCTGATGTAGAACAGCTAATCGGGAATGTCTTACAAAAAATATTTTACCAGCCAGGGAATTAATTTCCCTGGTTAATAGCATGAGTCCCTTACTATTCCTCCCCCTCATTATCACCAATCATCAATTACAAATTACCAGTTTTATTTTGAGTAACATAGGGCGGGCATGTAACGGCTTTTATGACTGAAAAACCACTACAACTCTCAAGGACAGCACACTTATCTTCAAAATTATTCCGCCATGTTAGGGAAAGAGCGATTGAGTTCCTTTTATTCCTAGCGGCGTTTTCCTCCGTAGCGACCACAGTAGCCATTATTGTCATATTAGTGAGTGAGTCTCTAGCGTTCTTCAAACAAGTTTCCCTAGTGGAATTCCTCACCGATACCCAATGGACGCCGTTATTTTCCGATGCTCACTACGGGATTATGCCCTTAGTTTCAGGAACGTTGGTCACCACAGGAGTGGCTTTGCTCGTAGCAATTCCGCTCGGTACGATCGCAGCAATTTACCTGAGCGAATTTGCGACTCCTCAGTTACGGGAGGTAGTCAAGCCCGGTTTAGAACTCTTAGCTGGTATTCCCACCGTAGTTTACGGTTATTTTGCACTGTTATTTGTCACCCCCTTATTACAGAAAGTTATGCCCAATCTGCCCGGTTTTAATATGCTGAGCGCGGGGTTGGTGATGGGCATTATGATTGTGCCTTTTATCAGTTCTATTAGTGAGGATGCCATGCGAGCTGTGCCCTTGCATTTGCGGGAGGGGTCTTACGCCATGGGAGCGACGCGCTTGCAGACTGCTTTAAGAGTAGTATTCCCTGCCGCTATTTCCGGGATTTCCGCAGCTTACATTCTGGGGATTTCCCGTGCTGTGGGGGTAACCATGGTGGTTGCGATCGCGGCAGGACTGCAACCAAATCTCACCTGGAACCCCCTAGATTCTGCGGCCACGATTACGGCTTACATCGTACAGGTAAGTCTGGGTGACCTGCCCCACGGGAGTATTGAGTACCAAACTATTTTTGCGGCTGGACTAACGCTAGTACTGATGACTTTAGTGTTAAATATCGTGGGACATTTTTTTGCTAAACGTTATCGAGAAATTTATTAATTGTTGTTGATTGTTGGTTGTTGGTTGTT
>DNXU01000632.1:11647-19167 GCA_003505715.1 Cyanobacteria bacterium UBA8803
TTGGTTGTTAGTTGTTGGTTAGTTGGGGCAGATGCTCGCATGGCTGATATACAGGGAATTAAAGGGATTGTTGCTCGGAATAAGTTGAGAGATGGTATTTTTGCTCTGATTGGGTTGTTGACGATTTTGGTAGCGGTTATTACTCTGCTTGCCTTAGTAATTGATTTGGTGGTTGAGGGGATGCCCCGCATTTCCTGGCAGTTCTTTTTTTCTTTTCCCGGTCGCCGACCCGAACAAGCAGGTATTCTCTCAGCTTGGGTGGGCAGTACTCTTGTCATGTTGGTAACTGTAATAGCAGCGGTTCCTTTAGGTGTTGCCTCCGGTGTTTATTTGGAAGAGTATGCCAAAAAAAATTGGCTGGGGGATCTGATTGAGATTAATGTCACAAACTTAGCGGGTGTACCCTCAATTATCTATGGCCTTTTGGCGCTGGGTTTGTTTGCCCGTCAATTAAAACTGGGTGAGAGTATTCTGACAGCAGGTTTAACCTTAGCTCTATTAATTTTACCTGTAGTAATTGTGACCACTAGGGAAGCTCTGCGCTCGGTTCCCTTGAATATCCGAGAAGCGGCTTACGCGGTTGGGGCGAGTAAGTGGCAAATGATTTGGGATCATGTTTTGCCTTACTCGTTGGGCAGTATTTTGACGGGTATAATTATTGGCTTGGCCAGGGCGATTGGGGAAACAGCTCCCTTAATTACGATTGGTGCCCTGACATTTATTGCCTTTTTGCCAGATTCCCCCTTTAGGAATGAGTTTCCCTATATTTCCTTTGCATGGCTTCAGGCACCCTTCACCGTTATGCCAATTCAGATGTTCAATTGGGTCTCCCGTCCCGATCCTGAATTTCAACTGAATGCAGCCGCCGCAGGTGTGGTGCTGGTTGTTATGACTTTAGGTATGAATGGAATTGCTATTTATTTACGTTATCGCTTCCGCAAAGGTATCAAATGGTAGAAAAAACCCCAGACCAAGTGGATGAGTTAAAGAACCAGCTCAACGATATTAATGGAGTACAGCCAAAAGCTGAGGTTAAGAACCTCAATTTTTATTATGGTTCAGTCCACGCCCTTAAAAAGGTTAATTTAGTCGTGCCAGAAAAACAAGTGATGGCCTTAATTGGGCCTTCAGGGTGTGGCAAAACAACGTTACTGCGGTGCTTCAATCGGATGCACGATCTTTACCCCGGTAATCGCTACGAAGGGGAAATCTTTTTGGACTCCGATCGAGTGAATATCTTAGGGCGTCACGTTGACCCTATCGAGGTCCGGATGCGAATTAGCATGGTGTTTCAAAAGCCTAATCCCTTTCCCAAGTCCATTTATGAAAATGTTGCCTATGGCTTAAAGGTGCGGGGGAAATTAAAGCGGAGCGAGATGGATGACAAGGTAGAGGAAGCTTTGCAGAATGCTGCTTTGTGGGAGGAAGTAAAAGACCGTTTGAATGATTTGGCTTATAACCTGTCTGGTGGTCAACAGCAGCGTTTGTGCATTGCCCGTGCCTTGGTGACTAATCCTGAAATTATTCTTTTTGATGAACCAACTTCTGCCCTCGATCCTATTGCAACGGCCAGCATTGAAGACTTGATGAGTGAGCTGAAGAAGCAGGTCACTATTTTGATTGTAACTCATAGTATGCAGCAAGCTGCACGGTTTTCTGATTACACGGCCTTTATGTATCTGGGAGAACTATTAGAGTTTGGTAAAACAACGGTAGTGTTTGCTAATCCAATTAATAAGAAAACAGAAGATTATTTAAACGGACGAATGGGATAGCAAAATCTAAAATGTAAAATCTCTATGAAACTTTTCTACTTGCTGCCCAAAAACATTGTGCCAGTTTTGCAGTTCTGGATTCGGCCAATGCTGACAATTTCCTTACTGCTTCACGGTTTAGTTCTAGCGCTACCCATGCAGGAGGATGCTAAGCGTCCGGAACCTGTTGCTACTCCCACTCCCAAAGAAAGAGTTAAAGTTAAAATCACCAGTTTAACAGGGCCTTCTGCTCCCAAACCTGCGCCAAAAAAACCTGCCAAGGTGCGCAAGCCAACTCCTAAGAAAGCTAACAGAGTCAAACCGCTAGTTCGACCGCCGAGCGATCCGTTGCCTGCAATCAAGCCAAAAGAAGAGAAGCCAGAAGAGCCAAAGGAAGAAGAAAAGCAGACTGAAGAACAGCAACCAGAAGAACAACCCTCGGACTCCAAGCAGGCAGATGATAATACCACTGACCCCAAGCAGCAAGAAGATAAATCTTCTGATCCCAAACAGCCACAAGATTCAAAACAGGATGGCTCCGGACTTATCGGTCCTTTGCGCGAGAGAATCGTAGAGAGGACAATAGAGCGGTTGAAAGCTAGTGGAGAAGGTACTTACGCTCCGGATAATGTTGCCAAGGAAGTCGATACTTTACCTATCGAATTAGTAGATGAAAGTAAAATAGATATTTCTGCTTTTTTTGGAGAAGTAACAGATCCGCCTAAACTAAAGGACGGAGCTGTAGGTTCGCTGAATATTCCTAAAATCAGCGCCAGGGAGGCTTATGAGACTGAGCTTAAACCGATATTAGAAGAGTTTGGCTTTACTATAGAACTACCACAAGAGTACGGAGGAGCAGACTTATATAAAGTGAGGAATGCTGAAGGATTAGAATTCTATATGAGTGTCGTGCGTCAGAAGTTAGGTAGCGGAGCATTCATCGTGTTTTGGTCTAAGGCTCCTGGTTCATAACCGTATTTTTTGTGTTTGGTTGTTGGTTGTTAGTTGTTTGTTTTTAAAGTAGTTTCCGATTGTGCTAGAGAGCGTGTATGAGACAACCTAATTTATTGAACAATTCACCGACTTCGGAGCGCAGCTTTTTTGCGCCGATGCTGCTCATTGCTCTAGCACTACATGGTGCTGTGTTAATGCTGCCGACAGGGGGTCATAGCAAATCATCTAAACCGCCTGAAGAACAGCAGCAGGACAAAGTCCAACCTGCTGTATCTCCCTCTCCCCAGGTGACTCCTCAAATCAGTGCGGATCAGCCGGAATCTGAAGGCGATCGCGAAACTCCTACTTTAGCAAAACAAACCTCTCAAACCTCTGAGGAGGAAACTGTTTCTAGTAAGTCTGAGCGGCAAACCTCCTCTCCCAAAAGTCAGCAAACTCGTTCCCAAGCTACATCAACTAGCCAAAAATCTTCGGCTTCTCCTGCTTCTCAATCAAAAAAAGCGTCGAATACTAAATCATCAACCCAATCGCACCAGCAAAGTGGATCTGCTACCTCCAACCCATCACGACAGCAACAGTCAGAAACCTCCAACCCATCACGGCAGCAACAGTCAGAAACCTCCAATCCATCACGGCAGCAACCTCCAGAAACCTCAAGCTCGTTACTAGATCAAAAACCTCTAGCAGCATTGCCACCATCAAAACCCACTTTTAGTTCACTAATAAATTTTTCGAGAAACTTTCCTTATTATTTAGGCTCTTGGCTTACTTCGGGTGGTATCTTAAAACCAGAATTGGACAACTCTAAGAACTATATCTACTATACATTAGATGACTTGAAGGCTGTCACTACTAACTTTGAGGAGCAGCTAAAAAATAGAGATTTTGTCCTAAACCTAGAAACTGATGAAGAGAATTTTAAAGTATATAAGATATCTAAGGGAGATATAACGCAGTTTCTCCATTTGGTATCTAAAGATGGTAAAACAGCGATTTTCCTGGATTCTAATCTTCACTCCTTAGATAAATTAGACAATAAAAAAATAGAAACCGAAAATGGACTGCCCGTACTGGTAGAGTTCTATGATACGTTCAAACAGAAAGTCAGGGATAACCAAGACCTGCACCTGCAAAAACTAAAACCAGCGGATCTTGAGAAGTTTACTCAGCACGAAGCATTACAAAACTTCAATAAAGAAACAGGAAAGCTAGAGGTAGCGCAGCTACTTCTAGATACGTTGGAAGCTACAACGTTATCCTCTCAGCCGATTTCTTTCGATATCGAACAACTGGGTTCTAAAATAACTAGCGAACTGGGCAATGGAGAGGATGGGTTCAAGGTGGAAAAAGTAGACACTTATGGCGGTGGCAATCTTTATGAAATTGCCAAGGGTGATTTCAAGATTTATATGATTCTGGTGTCTACTTCAGAAAATGATGGTTCCAGAACTGGTATCCTCTTGTTCAAGAATGACCCTAGATTGGCTGCAAGCGAAGCCAATTAGCAGGTTTCTTTTCATCATAAAAAACTGTAGGGGCGACCCGCTGTTTAGGATTAGGTGGGTGTGAAGAGAATTTATTGGGTCGCTCTGGATGAATCTAATTGGCCTGTTGGTACGTCTAGATCGGGGTAAGACTCATATGCTCTATCTACAGAGCTGTTGATTTATCATGCCAGTAGCGTAGATTTAGCTACCTCTGGCACGCACCAGAACACCACAGGACGATCGTGAAGCTGCCCTACTTCCTGAAAAACCTACCCCCTCCCGCAAGGCTTGTATTCCGGCCCATGTTGCTGGTTTCCTTGGTGTTGCACGCTATAGTGTTAATGCTGCCCACCTCCTTTCAACTCAAAACCCCCGATTCTCCTAAAAAAGAGGAAACCGTTAAGATTACAAGGTTACCTCGTAAGGGCAAATCCTCTTCCCAAAGTTCTCCTCAATCCTCTCCTAACCCGAAACTAACTCCTCAACTTACCCCTCAGAGGGGTCAAACTGCCAATCTTTCCCAAAAGCCTCAGGGACGCCAGGTCAATTTTCCTGAGAAAGCAGATACTCTCGTGGTAAGCCAGAGTGATCGCTCCCCAAAGCAGCCAAGTAATCAACAGTCGGTTACTTCTGAAGTGTCTGGTAAGACTAGTAAGAAGTCCCAGCAAGATTCGGCAACCCCACAAGGAGCGGATGAAGGGTCTGGTTCAGCGGAAAAGATTACCAATTTTTTTGAAATATTCCCCCGTTATCCCGGTGCGAAGAAAGGCTCTGGTGGTGTGTTGCGGCCTCAATTTGACGGGGCTGCTTACCTATTCCATACAGAAGATGCTTGGCAAACGGTAGCCTCTAAGTTTGAGAAAGAACTTTTACCCAATCAAAACTTTACTCGCCCTAAACCCATAAATAATTATGATGGCTTTATCTTCTACGAGGTTAGTACAACTAAAGGAAATGAAACCAAATATCTGTACTTGATTGCTCAAGAAGGGAAAACAGCTATTTTTCTAGAGTCTGAACAGTACAGTCGGGAACAATTAATGCAATCAGCAACGGAAGATAGAAATGATGACTTATTTATGGCAGCTGTAAGTGTTGCCATTGAATTAGTAAAAAAACAGTACGATCTCAAAGATTTTGATCCAGCAGCTGACTTGGATATCCTTCAGCAAACCGATAAATTTAAAAACAAAAACTTTGATTTCAAAAATGCCAGGAAAACAACCCCAGATAAGCCTGTTTCTTCAGAAGAATTAACTTCTATGTTAAGCCAGCAACTGCAACTGCAAAATTTTGAAGCTTTATCTAAAGTATGTTCTTACGGAGGAGGAACGGTTTCTCAAGTAAAAAAAGATGATTTAGAAAGTTATTTAATTCTGGCACCGACTAAAGATAACCAAACCGTTATTCTCTTGTCTAAGAGCAATCCTTGCAGGTAAATAAAACAATCTCATATCTACCCCTTTTCTTTGGTGATATTGTTTGTACTAAGCACGAACCGTGCTTGAAAATGCTGTACTGCCAACCACTCAAGTAGTTACTACGAACCTTTTTAATACCAGGAAAGATGCTACCGGAGATTATCATTCGCTGCTAACTGCCAGAGAAACGCGATTGCCTCCAACATCCCGCATATCTGATAAAAGCTGCACTACCTGTTCGTAATTCAGTTTGGGATCGGCATTGAGCAGTACTGCTCCTTTCGGATTTTGCGCCAAATAGGTTTGCATTTGTTGAGTTAACTGCTCTTTGTTGAGTGATTGGTTGCTCAAGACAATTTGCCCTTGGGGTGTTAATTCAACTACCAACGGATCGGGGAGTTTTGGTTGTTGTTGCTGAGCAGGATCGGTATCGCTACTCGGCAGCTCAACCTCTACAGCCCGTGGGTTGGTCAAGACCATAGAGACAACAATAAAAAATGTCAGGACAGTCATCAACACGTCCAACATCGGTATCAGGTTAACAATAGGCATAGATGAGCCTTGTTGGTGACTTTTAAATCGCATGGCTTAACCCAATATTCGCTATCCTTAATTGTGTTCAATGGCTAGAGAAATGCGGCCTCCACCGCCATCGGAGATCTCTTTTAAGAGCTTAACTACCTTAGAGTAAGACAGTTGGCGATCGGCATTCAAAATTACCGAACCCTCTGGATTTTTTTCCAGATAGGTTTGCATAGCCTCTATCATTTGGTCTGTAGTCACGGGTTTGCTGTCTATGAGGATGTCCCCTTCCAAGTTCAGTCCAATCTGCAAAGGTTCTGGTAGTTGGTGTTCCTTTCCACCCTGAGTCAAACCTGGTAGGTCAATGTTCGGTATCGCTTGACCTGTTAATGCCATGGCGGTGAGAATAAAAAACGTTAAGACACTCATCAGTACATCCATCATCGGAATGAGGTTGACTTCTGGCATTGACGAGCCTAGTTGGTGGTGTTTAAATCGCATGGATCAACTGAAGCATTCAGTATTCTTCGATGGATAAGGGATCGCTCGTTAAGGTTGTCGAACTAGGTAAAGAGCGGTTGGGGGTGGTGGCAGAGGGTTCGTACCAAACTTGCCGATAAATTAACTCTAACTGACTGCCGACTTCTGCAAAGTAATCAATTTGTTGAGACTGTAAGGTTACCTGAACTCGGAAGATTAACAGGGCAACAATAGCGATGATCATCCCAGCAGCTGTGGTAATCAGCGCCTCACCAATACCAGCTGCGGCTTTTGATGCCTCTGCTGTGGTTCCTCCTCCACCAATGTTAAGGTTACTAAATGTCACGATCAAACCCGTTACTGTCCCTAGCAGACCTAACAGGGGAGCGACAGCCACAATTGTTTCCAGGAGTTTGTCACCTTTGCGCATTTGCACAAATTCCTTGTCCCCTGCGGCTTCCATGGCTAGACTAAAAGTTTCTGGAGTTGGTTGCCTGAGTTTCAATGGAGCCAACAGAAAGCGACCGATCGGCAAAGATTGAGCATAATTGGCGATATCTGCCGCTTTTTGCAAGTCATAACGTGCTGCATCCAAGACATCATGCACAATGCGGTCTTCTTGGCTTAAGAGCCTAAACCAAAACCAAGCTCTTTCTAGCGCACAGGAGATCATCAAAACTGAAAACATCAAAAGCGGCCACATCACCGGGCCACCTTTGATGAATAAATCATATACCCGCATCATAAAATTTAACGCGCTCACTCCGCTGGCATCTACAATAATCAGGCGCTATCCAAGCTAGCATATCGGAATTTACAAGCATTTCTGGTTAACTTCCGGTAAATAGGAGGATAAGTAGCAGTTAAACAGGAGGGAATGGGGAATAGGGAATAGGGAATGG
>DNXU01000632.1:19495-22564 GCA_003505715.1 Cyanobacteria bacterium UBA8803
TCCCTCATCCCTCATCCTTCCTCTCGAATTGCCACTTGATAAGCTTTTCCTACCTTCTTGACGTGGAAAATACTACAGGATTGCAAAAAAACTGGAAATTTAGTTCCTAAATTTAGGTCTCTCATCATTTGAGTTACCGATTGAGTATATTGCTTTTGAAACTCACTCGCTACGTTGGCAATAGCTACATAGTTCTGCTGCGAGTTTATTGTTAACGCATTCACTATTCGGGCTAATGCCTGTTGGAGTTCCTCTTTGGAGGCAAGTTTAATTAAAGAGGACTGGGAAGCTGAACTGTTGGTTGCGGTATCGGTATTTGTTTGAAGGACTGTAGACGGAGGGTTGAGATCAAATAGCGTGACATAGACTCCACAGTGATCGGGTAATTGATGAATGACAAAATCAGCGGGATAATCCAGAAACATATCCTTGACTTTCTTACCCGGAAAGTGAATCGATATAACGTGACTAATCATTATTTTATACTTCGTCTGAAATCGATTCGAGAGTCTAGAAAGCTTGACCCAAGGATTTCCGGTTCGGGCTTGTTCGGCTTTGATGATGTCTTTCAGCTGGGCGATAAATTCCTCACGGGAGGGAATAATCGGCGGCGCGAGCAAGGAATGGGTTTGGGTTTGGTTGGTTTTGCTGTTTAAAACCGTGATGCTATTGCCTTGCTTGCGGACTAGGTAAACTGTTAACCCGTGGGTCTGAAGGGTAGTATAAAGATGGGTCATGACTCCATCCGAGGAGCAAACCAGTACTTCCCTGGCTGTCGGATAATGCACGAAGATGGAAGACCCAACCGTCGCCATTTTAATATCAGCACTATCCTTACCTGGAGGAACGTGGATTAGTTCGTAACCGCGACTGTGGAACTGGGTATCTTGCTTACCCATACTGCGCCAATTGGCAAACGCCACTTTAATTTGAATGGGATAGGCGCAAATTTCCGCCAAGAATTTTTCGGTTTCGAGATCCAGTTGTAAGTTTTCGGCATCAAGCAGTAGGATGGCAATGCCTGGGAGAGGGTTGGTTAATGGGGGTAGCGATGCCGAGAGTTGGGGAGTTTCTGCACCTGCATCGAATCCATTCAACTCCGATGGGCTGAGCCGTGGGATTGCCCCACGGATTTTGCGGGTCAATTCCCTAAAACCGGACGTTTTAAAATAACTGGGGAGCAGGAAGATTTGCAGGAATCGGCGCAGCTGGAGAATTCGGGTATCCCAGTTGGGTAATTTGGCCAGTTCTGCTCTCAGCTTGCTTAAGAAAGCAGATTGATAACGGGCGTTACCCCACTGAAGCATCCTGTACTTTTCTTGCAGAAGTTCTGGTTGCTGCTGCTGAATAGCCAGGATGGCTTGGTAAACGCTAAGGGTGATTTCTTCGATAACGGCAGAATCATTTACCAACGGCAAGATTGAATTGTCTGACATATCACGACCCGCACAAGGGGTGTTTCATGAGTCCATAATAAGAGGAAGACAAAGCTTTACACATCTTAACTATGGCGAGAGACTTGCGGGCATTTATTAAGCTACTAGAGGAAAGAGGACAATTACGGAAGATTTCAGCGCTGGTTGACCCCGATCTAGAAATTGCTGAGATCTCCAACCGAATGCTGCAAGCTGGTGGACCAGGACTTCTGTTTGAGAACGTCAAAGGGTCATCATTTCCATTAGCCATAAATCTTATGGGCACCGAGGAACGGGTTTGCTGGGCAATGAACATGTCCCATCCCCAGGAGTTAGAGGTTCTGGGCAAGAAGCTGGGAATGTTGCAACAGCCAAAACCTCCCAAGAAACTTTCCCAGGCGGTAGAGTTCGGTAAGATTCTGTTTGATGTTGTCAAAGCGAAACCGGGGCGGGATTTTTTCCCAGCTTGCCAGCAAGTGGTCATTGCAGGAGATGCCCTAGATCTCAATCAACTACCCCTAATTCGCCCTTATCTTGGTGATGCAGGTAAGATTATCACACTGGGGCTGGTAATTACTAAAGATTGTGAGACGGGGATTCCTAATGTCGGGGTTTATCGCCTGCAACTGCAATCTCCCACCACCATGACAGTGCATTGGTTGTCCGTGCGAGGTGGGGCGAGGCATTTGCGCAAAGCTGCCCAGAATGGGAAAAAATTAGAAATTGCGATCGCTCTTGGTGTCGATCCCTTAATTATCATGGCCGCAGCTACCCCCATTCCGGTAGACCTTTCCGAATGGTTATTTGCCGGACTTTACGGTGGTTCTGGGGTGCAACTCGCTAAGTGTAAGACGCTGGATTTAGAAGTGCCAGCAGACTCGGAGTTTGTTCTAGAAGGTACAATTACACCCGGAGAAATGCTGCCAGACGGCCCTTTTGGCGACCACATGGGCTATTACGGTGGTGTGGAAGATTCGCCTCTGATTCGCTTCCACTGCATGACTCATCGCCAAAACCCGATTTACCTAACCACCTTTAGCGGTCGTCCGCCTAAGGAAGAAGCCATGATGGCGATCGCACTTAACCGGATTTATACTCCCATCTTGCGGCAACAGGTGCCGGAAATTAAAGATTTCTTTCTACCTATGGAAGCCCTCAGCTACAAAGCGGCAATTATTTCTATTGATAAAGCCTATCCCGGCCAAGCGCGACGGGCGGCTTTAGCATTTTGGAGTGCCTTGCCGCAATTCACTTATACCAAGTTTGTAATTGTCGTAGATAAAGACATCAATATCCGTGATCCCCGCCAAGTAGTGTGGGCAATTAGTTCCAAAGTTGACCCGGTGCGGGATGTGTTTATTCTGCCCCATACGCCCTTTGATAGTCTGGATTTTGCTAGTGAAAAGATTGGTTTAGGGGGACGTATGGGAATTGATGCGACTACTAAAATTCCTCCCGAAACCGAACATGAATGGGGCGCACCTTTAGAATCCGATCCCGATGTCGCGGCAATGGTAGACCGACGCTGGGCAGAATATGGGTTGGCTGATTTGAAACTAGGGGAAGTTGACCCCAATTTGTTTGGTTATGATATGCGGTAAACCGAGTTGCATTCAAAGATAGTAGACCTAGCCGATGGGGAGATGGGGAGATG
>DNXU01000632.1:22583-24078 GCA_003505715.1 Cyanobacteria bacterium UBA8803
TTTGACCGCAACTTGGTATTAAAAAGTAGTCGGAGTGTGGGGTTTAGGATATCAATTTTTCCCATACCCCACACCCAGCACCCTTAAAATCAGTTAACAGCCAGGAGTAAAGTTACATTTTGCGCTGATACTCTTCTAGCAACTCCATAAGATTTACCTGACACTGCATCGGTAGCAAATCTACTAGAGGAACCTCAATTTTGCCGCCTCCTAATTTAACAGGGATGCTGCGGAGGATTTGCTGCACCTGGCCTTCGGTCAGATTATCGTCACTTAACAAGGGATAGAGGCGTTCTGCCAAGGGGGTGTGCAAATGGGCATCTCTTAAGTAGAGATGCCACTTGGCAACATCAATGTAAATGTTTTCCCCTATCTCGGCAGCTAGAGATTCGATCGCTTCAGTGGTGTTGAGGTTAGCCATAGGAATTTATTATTTCTGCTTGGGTCGATGCATGGTGGCCTTTGAGATAGTGTTAGGCCGTAGTTATATGAACTACGGACACAAACACGCTCTGGAACACCCCTCTCCCTGTTGCCTGTTGCTTCTTTTCCCTTTATCCCTGAGAGGACTTGGTAGGATTATCCTGGGTTGGTAAAGGGGAATAGTTTGCGATCGCGAAAATATAGACCGCATGTCCCACTAAAATCAATCCCCAGAGTCCCGTAACCCAGTATGCCCAAGGCCATCCAGCATCCTGTAGGTTATGAAAGAACCACAGACCAGAGTTACAAGCCCCAAAAATGCCCACATGCACGGCGAAGTTCATCCGGTCATCTAGGCGGCGATAGTCTGGGTCACGCCGATCGGGTTTGCGAGGCCAACGAGGAGGCATAGAGGTTTTTAGGTTTGGCTTTTAAGTTATACGGGTAATAATCTTCATGATAAACACCCATGAGCTGTCGCGCACGACAAAGGATAAAAATCCTCGCTCCTCTCTCATCCTCTCTTTTCAGACAGGTCGCAGCCGCGTTACTTTCAGGTTAAATGCGCCGCCCCCAGTTTCCCCAAAGGCACGCACCCGAATAATGTACTTGCCAGTTTCAGTGATCCGGGCAAATAAAAGAGAGTTGGTACTGCCGTCAGGACCATCGTCATTTTCCGCAATGGTAGAGCCATCAGCGGCCAGAAGAGTGACAATAGTGTCAAAGTTGTCAGAGATCAGGTCGATAGCGACTTGATCGCCGCCATTTAAAGTCACCGTGTAGTCGCGGGCAAAGCCCCCTTCACCCGTGGGGATATCCTTGTCTGTGAGAGTGTCAGAGACTTCGTTGCTTTTAGGAACTGGAATAGGACTATACAGGAGACATTCCTGTGCCCTCGCTGCCGCCGCAGTTAAGCTTACTGTCAAAAAGGTTAAAGGAACGAGCAGAGCAAACCTAAACCGAGCGGCAAAAGCGTTAGTCATAAAAATCTGTCATTCAAGCTGGAACGGCTTAATTATAAGCTCACTGGCTACCAATATGAGGGTGAGGGAGTGAGGGGGTGAGGGGGTGA
>DNXU01000327.1:0-205 GCA_003505715.1 Cyanobacteria bacterium UBA8803
AATTATCAATTACCAATTACCAATTACCAATTACCAATTACCAATTACCTATTCCAAAAAAATCATGGCAAAGCTCGAATTACAGAATCTGCGCAAGGAATTCAGTCCCCAAATTATTCCTGTTAAAGATATCAGCCTTACCGTGGAAGAGGGGGAATTTCTCACTTTTATCGGCCCTTCAGGATGCGGTAAATCTACGATGCTG
>DNXU01000327.1:239-5775 GCA_003505715.1 Cyanobacteria bacterium UBA8803
AACGATGCTGCGGTTAATTGCTGGTTTGGATCGACCTACTCGCGGTCATGTGGCGATCGGTGGCCGGATCGTGAATGCCGTCCCGCCCGGTCAGCGCAATATTGCGATGGTGTTCCAGAGTTATGCTCTCTATCCGCACATGACTGTAGCAGATAATATAGCTGCTGCCCTAAAGTTACGCAAAATACCTCTAAATGAAATTCAGCACCGAGTTAATGAAGTTGGCCATAAGCTAGGACTGGAACTATTACTCGATCGCAAACCCGGTCAACTCTCAGGGGGCCAGCGCCAACGGGTTGCCCTTGCTCGTGCTTTGGTGCGGGAACCGGATGTATTTTTGCTTGATGAGCCGTTAAGTAATTTGGATGCTCTATTGCGGGAACAAGTCCGAGCCGAACTCAAGCAATTATTTAACTCCCAAAACAAACCTGTGGTCTATGTCACCCACGACCAAACGGAAGCTATGACCCTATCGAGTAAAATTGCCGTACTCTACGATGGCGTCCTGCAACAATTTGACTCTCCCCACCGCATTTATTCCTACCCAGCTAACGAATTTGTCGCAGGCTTCATGGGCAGCCCTCAGATGAACTTACTGAAAATTAACTGCCAGGGTAATCATGGGCTTTTGGGTGACTTTCAAATTACTTTACCTACCCTACCGAGCGTACCTCCCCAAATTGTACTAGGTATCCGTCCCGAAGATGTTCGCTTAGCTCAACCAGAAGACTCCCAGATCGTTGAGGGAAAGCCCTATTTAGTTGAAGAATTGGGCAAAGAGAAACTTCTGAGCGTCCGGGTTGATGGTTCAGATAAAACAGTACGCGCCTTATTACCTGCTGACCAAAACTGGCATGGAGATACCGTAGCGTTAGCATTACCAGCTAAAGCTCTCCATTGGTTTAATGCTTCAGGAGGCGATCGCCTAAATTGAAAATAGGCGGCTCTTGAATTCTCTGTTCCCTAAAATCCCTAGTGTGACACTTCAGGGTACTTTATCGCTCATACTCTATATAGTCAACTTGCCTTTCATCCAAATGAGGGGGTATAACTTCAGCCCGCCGTCTGGGGTGGAGAGATTGGGGTGGCAGAGCCGTGTAGGGCTGTGGTACTACATAGGTCGTTCGGGATGGTTGACGCTGTTGTCGCGACAGTACTGCTAGCATTCCGACCACAACGAGGCCACCACTAATTGTAACCGCCATGCCTGCAATTCCCCAGACAATGCCGGAAAGGATGGAGTTATCTTGCTGCTGAGTTGGCGTTGGCGGAGGCGCAGCTGCGATATCTTGTGGCATGAGATCGCTATTGCTTTGTCCCGTAAGGTTCTCGATGACCGCTTGCTGTTTTTGCAGCTGAGCTTTGAGCTGCTCAGTTTCATTTCTTTGCTGCTCTAGCATCGTTTTAAGGCGATCCACAGTCATCTGCTGGTTCGGATCGTTTGGCAAGAAACCCGGTGCAGTTGGAGTTGGCGACGGCAGAGCCGTCCCATAGGGATTATAAGGAGCATAAGGATTGGCCGGTGAAATCGGCGCTGGTTGGGAAGAGGGCAAGTTAGTAAGGCCCAGACCTTCTCCTCCTCTCATCATAAAGAGAACCGCCACCCCCGCAACGGCAGCCCCCGTCAGGAATGCCATACCATCACTCATCGCTCTTACCTCTCAACTGGAACTTAATCACAACTAGTTGTAACTGATGCACTCTGACCATTATCACTGAGAATTCATTGTACCTAGGTTTCTACCTCATATTAGGCTTGGAATAGAACCACCTGCCCGTAGGATCGGACACTTTTCCTGCCAGCCTCCATCTTTAGATGGAGTTTGTGACTTACTCAGTTGAGGTGGGCGGTTATTTTTTCTCCTCCATCTCCGCTCTTAAATTGAAAACTACATTCGTTCAATTGTCTACCTATGAGGAGCTTAAAAATTTCTTAGTTCTGATGAACAGCCTTTAGAGAAACCTCGATCCTCCCAACCCCTAGAAATACTGGTAAAACTCCACCCCGGCAAGCTGACCTTATTCTTGAATGGCTTGAATCTCAGTTCGTCTGGGTTATTTGGCACTAGTGCGGCAATTCAGACTAGAGTGTTACGAATGCCTTGGTAAATATGCCCCACTGACCCTGTGCCGCACCAGATGCAGAAAAAATCCGTAGAAACCTAAAATGTGGCAGCGCTGGTTGGCCCCCTATGCAATCGATGCTAACAGCTTAGATAAATCTTCGGCAATGAGGAAGTGACGGGGTGAGGAGGTGAGGAGTAAGGAGGTGAGGGGGTGAGGAGATGAGGAGGTGAGTAGATAAGCATAATAAGTAGATAATACTAATTCTTTAGTAAGTTCCCTTACCCCCTCACTCCCTCACCCCCTCACCCCCTCACTCCCTCACTCCTCACTCCTCACCCCCTCATCCCTATTTCCCAGATAACCATTCGCGAAACTGATGGACGACCCGATCTAGACCGATGGAGCGCGAAGCTTTGAAAAGTAAGCGATCGCCTGGTTGCACAAATTCCTGCAAACCCTTCAGGAGGGCGTCATGGCTGGCAAAACACTCTGTTGGGATTGATGTAGTACCTGTGGCAATAGCTTGGGCTTCTGGGTCATCTACGGCCACGAACAGGGTATCCAGATGCAATTGCTCTGCGGTATTACCGACTTGTTGGTGGAATTGGGGCGATCGCTCTCCCAATTCTTTCATAGCCCCTAGGACGGCAATATGGCGCTTGCCAGGGGTCTCAGCTAACAAACGCAGTGCCGCTATCATGGATTCAAGCCCAGCATTATAGGTTTCGTCGAGAATCACAATATCGTTGGGTAAGTCGTAGCGCTGCGATCGCCCTGCTGGCATTTGGAGGGATAACCCTTTTGTCAGGGGTGTCCAGTCAATCTCAAGAATTTTCGCCACTGCCAAAGCTGCCAAATAGTTCATAGCGTTGTGTCTGCCTGGGAGAGGCAGAGGGAACCGCATTCCCTCAACTACCAGCGTTTCTACGTCAATGAGCTGTCCTTGGACATCGCCACCTTCTAAGCCAAAGGTCACAGTTTGTCCCTGCCAAACTGTAGCAGATGCTTCCATTAACAGCTGGTTGTCCTGATTGAGGACGGCTACGCTGGTAGTCGGCATCTCGGCTAATAATTCACATTTAGCTTTAGCGATCGCTTCGGTAGAACCCAAAAGGCCAATATGAGCCGTACCAACATTTACAATCACGCCTATTGTCGGACACGCGATCTGGCTCAGGAGGGCAATTTGTCCCGAACCGCGCATTGCCATTTCAATTACTGCATAGTCATATTTTGATTCTAATTCCAGCAGAGTTTTCGGTACGCCGATTTCATTGTTATAGTTAGCTTGAGTTTTGAGGACGTTTCCTTGAGTAGACAAAACTGCGGCAATTAACTCCTTGGTGGTCGTCTTGCCTGTAGAGCCTGTCACAGCAATTATTGGGATATTAAAGCGATCGCGCCACCATCGTGCAATTTGCTGGTATGCCTGTAGGGTATCTTCTACTTGGAGTTGGGGAATACCGTTGAGTGAGTTTTCCTTACGGCGGTCTGTAATTACTGCGATCGCCCCTTTCTCAACTGCCAATTTTGCATAGTCATGCCCGTCAAACTTTTGCCCCCGCAGCGCCAAGAAAATTTGACCAGGTTTGAGATCCCGGGTATCGGTACTGATCCCAGTACACAAGGCTACAGCAGTTTGATCCGATAGATGGAGTGGCACTGCTTGGAGAATGTCAAGTAATTGGATCACAGGCAGCTGACAAGGCATAGGTCTATACTTTCCACATTCAAAAAATTATGCTTTCTTGGAATAAGGCTTCACCATACCGAATGGAAGGAGGATGAGATAGTTGCTTCACTGAATCTTTACAATTTTGCTACAAATTTGTAGAGCCTGATTAAGGCTGAGTCAAGTATGCTTTTAATAGAGATTGTATGTCTAGGGTTTAAGGAGTCATGGACAAATGCCCTTTTAGGCAGGGGATTAATTCGATGCATCTAGGATTTTGGCTGTCTGAACAGAGGGTAACAACAAATGGAACTTAATTCTCAAGAAGCTCAATATACTGCGATCGGCCCTAACGTTTTTGCGTAGGAGGCCTCAATAAAGTGACTGCTACTTGGACAGAGTGTGATATTCGGCAAACAAGTTTAGAAGAGCAACAAATCTACGATCATCTGCTGTATTGCGTACAGGTAGAATCGCCGATACAAATGATCGACCGCTTTCAAAAGCTTTTCCTGGAGGGTTCCAGATATGAAGAACCGAAAATCTGGATGGCGCTGGAAAAGCTGGTAGTAGACAAGCGGGCTGAGCAAGACTTCAAGTTTGTCCTCAACCGTTGTTGCCACATCTTGATCAATCGCTGGCAGCTGCAACCCCAACTACAAGGGGCAATTCCGGAATTGGTGGCAATATTTGAGCATTCCCCTGCCTTGGGAACGGTTCGCTCCCGCGGAGCAAAGCGTCTGCGGGAACTAGTAGAACTGTTTACGGAGACGGAACAGTATCTTACACTACAGCGTTTGTCTCGAGTGATTAGCGATACAGCGGGAGTCAGCGGTAGTAATTCCAAAGTAGTGGGAGCCTTGATTCAACGCTATCCTTACCTTTACGAACATTGTCTGCTGAGTGAAGACAGCTCCTACGAGCACCAGCAGACGGTTAGGCAAATTCAATCTCGAGTACAACGACGTTTCGAGCTAGATCTATCGCAGTACGTCACTTATCAGGTAAGGCGTGCCCAAGCCATACGAGATCAGTCGAAAGAAGCAGCCACAAAAATTATCCAGCCCGTTAAGAATCCTACCCTGTTGACCGAACATGAGTTAGGCACTGCTCTCAAGCAGTTTGTGGGCAAAGTACAGGGGCCTTACACCCACCGAGATCTTGCCCAGAGTTTTCTGACCCACAGCCGTCAGACCTCTCATTACAAGGATTTTAAAGATGATTTGTATGAGTACCTGACAGCATCAATCGATCCATCCTATGGCAAACGCCAGTTTAACGAGCGACTGCGAGCTACTATCAATCATACCCTACCACAAAGCGATGCCCAAAAGCCGAGCGAATTTTTGATTTTACGGACTTGCAGTCAATTATTGAACTTCTTAGTGGTAGAGAGTTATCAACGCCCGAACCACTTTGTTTTTGTTGATCTAATCACAAACTTGGGCGCAACTGTTACAACAGTGTTGTTGCTCAAGATTGTCTTACTGTGCCGTAAAGTCAAGCCTTTCTTAGAAAAAAGGTTTTCCATTTTATTCAACCACTACGAGACGGCGACCCGAGACGGCGTACCGTGGTTAATCAAATCTATGGAAAACTTAAATGTTGCCTTTAGCATCCACTTTGGCGAAGCCGATGTTTCCTGCCTGAGTCAGATTATGTAAGGTTGTTGGTTGTTGGTTGTTTGTTATTGGTTGTTAGTTGTTAGTTGTTTGTTATTGGTTGTTTGTTATTGGTTTTAAGCCTTACCAAACTACTGCCATGGGTATTTAGCAAACAAACAACTAACAACCAACA
>DNXU01000327.1:5845-13284 GCA_003505715.1 Cyanobacteria bacterium UBA8803
CCAACAACTAACAACTAACAACACGGCTGTTGTAGAGATTCATGGCTTTTTCAACCCCTTGCTTGAGGGTGAGTTCCACAGCGTCAGTGGCGAGTTGGAGAACCTCAGATACTAACTGGGTTTCTTCTGGGGAAAATTTGCCCAGAACGTGGGAGACAGTGTCCCGATCTGGGCTAGATTTACCAATGCCAATGCGCAGGCGTGGGAAATTTTGCGTACCGAGATGAGCGATCGCGGACTTCATCCCATTATGCCCTCCTGCTGAACCTGAAAGGCGCAGTCGCAAACGCCCTACGGGTAAATCCAAATCGTCATAGATAATCAATACCGACTCAGGTGGTAGCTTATACCAATCTATGGCGGCACGAATGGCTTGCCCCGAACGGTTCATATAAGTCAGAGGCTTGAGCAAACGTATCTGTTTTCCAGCTGGCCCACGTCCTTCTCCTGCCAAAGCCTGGAACCTACGATTTTCGCTCCAAGAAATCTGTGCCCGATGGGCTAAGGTATCAACCACCTCAAAGCCAATGTTGTGGCGTGTTTTGTAGTACTTAGGTTCTGGATTTCCCAAACCCACAATTAGCTGAGGAATTACTACTGTAGAGAGTAAAGTCGCGTCTGTCATGGGTTTCTACAAGCTTCAGGGCAAAGATTCAAGGAGAAAGGGAGAATTCTCCTTTCCCCCTTTCCCTAATCTCATTTTCAAACAGGATCGGGATACTGAAAAAGAGATTCTAGATAGACACGGGCACAGGCTCGGTAATTCTGGGATGCTTCTAGCGTCTTACCATTTCCATTTTGGAGCAAAAACAGCGATAACGCTGCGGCAAACAGCCGATCTTGATCCCAATTGGGATGGGTCTCCAAGTAGCGCTTGAGGGACTCGTGTAGGTCTTCAGGAATTTCTGCCAGGATGCTGACGGTTGCGTTCATATTTACCTCTTGTTTCATCGCGTGTTACAACAAAGCTACCCTACTCTTGTATGTCTCTTGCCAATCATGCCTTGCAGCTGAGAGTGCTTGACATGTGCTTGGGAAAAGCATCTACTTCTACTGCCGCTCTCGCTTTTCTCCAATTTATAAATGGGCTAGTCGCACTATTGTCAGCTGAGATGGGGTGGGGTTGTCAATGATGAGAAATATTACAACCTTTGTCAAACGCTAAAAATTTTTACGAGATGATGAGGGTTAGAGGCCGATCCCCGTTACATTACTTCATGTAAACTCAGTCCTTCGCTGCCGCCGGATAGCCTGTTCAGAAATCCCCAGTAAGGCGGAAAGACTCGATTCTATCGTTCAAACCTGTGGAAAACCAGGAGCAATTTGTGGAAAAGGTAAAATACCGTGTGGAAATGCTGGGGAATCTGGTGGGGAAAACTAGGGTGAAAGATAAGAATTGCAAAGGGAACGGGGAACTTTTACCCCACCACCAAACTTTCCACCTGTAGAGGTGGAAGCCTCGGACTTCCTCAGGACTGTAGAGAACAGGAAACGGGAAACTCGGCTTTGAGCGCTCCCCGTTCCCTATTCCCTATTCCCTATTCCCGTTCTTTAGCTCTTCAAGCCACAGACTGAACGTCAACTGCTAGAGTGTGACCTAAGACGGAGAAGACTTGGCGTTGTTCAAATAAATCAACTAAGTCTTTGTTGATTTTGGTTCTGGCAGCTTCTTGTCGCAGGATTTGTAGCGCAGTTTCTATGGGTAACCGACGCTTGTAGGGGCGATCGCTAGCGGTGAGTGCGTCGTAAATATCTGCAACCGTAAGCATCTGGGTTTGGATGGGAATTTCTTCCTGCTTCAAACCTTGGGGATAGCCGGTGCCATCCAGTTTTTCGTGATGCCCGTAGGCAATGGTTGGCACATTTTTGAGATGTTTTGTCCAGGGAATGCGTCGGAGAAAGTGGTAGGTGTGAGTAACGTGGGATTCAATACCCGACCGTTCTTGAGAAGTCAGGTTACCTCTGGGCACCAGCAACTGAACCATCTCTTCCTCAGTAATCAGAGGTTTGGTTACTCCATCAATATCTCGGTAGGTATATTTAGACAGGGCTTTCAGTTGAGCTGCCGTCTCTTCCGAAAACGCCTGAAAATCTCTTCGGAGAATGGCATCAGGCTCGTTAAGTTCTCGAATTAGATCCCAGTAGTAATTAAGTGTTTGAATAGTTTGAGATAACTGGGTATCGGTTTGTTCGATTTGTTTGCAGTGGATGCAGCCAGAACCGTCAGGGGATTCAGAATGTCCGTGGCTGGGATGTTCCAGTAAATACTTAAATTTTAGTTGAGCGCATTCCATTTCTCGAGTGCGCTGTGTTAAAGCAAAGCGATGGCGAATCACTTCTAGCTGGTGAGGGTAAAGTTTTTTCTGCTTCCCTAAAACCGCTTCTGGAACGCCCACTTTACCAAAATCGTGCAATAGCGCTGCATAGCGAACTTCTCGAATTTGGCGCTCGTTTAAATGAACTGATCGCAGTGGCCCGGTCATGATACTAGACGCTTCTTGGCCTAGCCGGACGGTGAGTTCAGCCACCCGTTCCGAATGACCTGAGGTCGTCGGGTCTCGTGCCTCAATAATTTGAACAGAAGCCCTCACAAACCCTTCAAACAGGTTCTCAATACTCTCTTGAAGTTGATTGCGTTGAATGGAAATAGCTGCCTGAGAAGCCAGCGATCGCACAACCCGTTGTTCCCAGTCTGAATAAGGCTGGGTTAGTGAGAGCGCGTTTTCGGTTGTGAAAACCACATCGGCTCTCACCTTACGATTAATTAGCTGGAGGACGCCAATAACTTCCCCGTCTGGCTGCTGCATGGGTAGCACTAGTACCGAGCAGGTACGATAGGGCATGTTGATGTCAAAGGTGCGATCTAGCTCGTAAGGCACCTCTGGTGGCAAACTATAGGCATCTGGTAAATTTAAGCTTTCACCCGTCAGCGCTACATACCCAGCCAGACTTTTGGGAGTCAGGGGCATGGCAAATTCATGAAAAGGAGCGTCGGGTATAGAATCGTTCTGAGCTACCTTGAAGATTAACTTGGGAGTGCTATGGGTGCGGTCGATGAGATACACGCTCCCGCCGTCGCTAAAAGTGATTTCTCGGCTCTTGGATAAAATTAGATTTAGTAATTCGTCCAGATTATTACTGTTGGAAAGGGCTGTGCCAATTGCTAGCAGCTTTTCAACTAGCTCTACCCTTTCAGCTGATGCTTCTAAAAATTCTGGGCTATCAAGGATCGTCGGGCCTTGGGAAAGTTTCATGACTTATTAACCGATAAATTACAAATCTAAAGAACCCTTGCTGGTCAAATTTGCTGCCAATTGGAGGAGTTGACGACTCATTATTCATGTTGCATTACCCTGATTATTTATATTTGCAGCCTAGCGATGAGGGTCATTCAGCTATGACTTTATCCAGTATATTCCTCATAACTAGCAAATTCATCCGCCATATCATGTATTCTAAAATACGCGATCGTGCTGATTTTATTTCTTTTTTAAGAGTTAATTACAGATTGTCATATTTATCGTTAATCTGAACTTTGAAGTCAATATTTTAGTATTTTTCTTCGCAATCGGCAAGACGAAAATTTTTCAATTCTTAGTATCTAAAGCAGTGGCTTTTTCCTACTGACCGATAATAATTTAGCAAAGAAAGGGCACAGGGAAAGGGATAATGGAGTTTCTCGTTCCAGATTCTCTAGACCTAAAGGTTGACTGCTTGAGACTTGTCAAGAGCAGCACTAGGCAATTAGAAATAACCCACCATTTAAAAAAGGTTAAAAAGCTTACTTGGCAAGCTTTATTCCCTCCTGCATAGCAGCCTCCTACCTCCTGCATTCTTTCACTAGTTAGGCGAGGGGGGTGTCCGGCGGTTGTTCAGTCGTTGAATTGAAACTTGGATGGCGAGAGCCACTAGACCAATAGCAACCATACCAAAGACAAAGGTAGCGAGGGTGGTGATGCCGACTACTAGGGTACGAACCGCGATCGCAATATTAATGGTTGCCACGTTGCCTGAAGGTAAGGGTTTGTTGGCAAAGGTTTGAGCAATGGAGGAGGTGAGGTAGTAGGAACCGACTGCCAATAATGCAGAAATTAAGGCCGCACTCAAGCAGCGCAATGGCCCTGGTAGCGTCTGCTCTGGATTAGCGAGCTGAGTCTCTGAGTTGGGGGTGGGAGTTGGAGTATTCATAAATCTATTTTTCCACGAGCGGGGCAGATGCGGAATATGGCTTAAAAACTAGCTAGAGTGCAAAAAGGTGGGCACAAAGAGGCGGCAGAGTTTTGGTTTAATAAAAAATCTCCATTTTTAATTCGCTGACAGCGTTCTAGATAAATTAAAGCAACTCGATCCATCGGGTTTTGGCGCAGACAGTCTTGGAACTTTTGTGCCGCCTCAATGTAAGAATGTCTGTGGTAAAACAACAGCGCTTCTTCAAAGACCGATCTTGTCGCTGATTTACCTTCCCGGACTTCGGGCGGATCGGCATCAAAGACTTCAAAAATGGACACAGTCTTTGATTTTCCCTTGACTCGTACCCTATCAACCAAGCGGATAGCATACTCCGTGGGGTTGGGCAAACTGGCAAAGGTTTGGTGAGAGATTAACAATGACACGCCGTAATTTTTTGTCAGTTGTTCAATACGGGCGGCTAGGTTAACGGTATCGCTGATAACTGTACCTTGCAGGCGGTTAAGTCCACCGACTATACCTAATCTCAAAGCACCTGTATTGATACCAATGCCAATCCTGAGCGGAACATAGCCAACTTTGGCGCGATCTTGGTTGTATTCAGCCAGCCGATGCAACATGGCAATTCCCGCTTTAACGGCATCATCTGCATCGCTGCTAAACAATCCCATAATGGCATCACCCATATATTTATCAATTACCCCTTTATTGCCAATGATGGCAGGCTCCATGCGGCTCAAGTAGGCATTAATAAATTTGAAATTCTCTTCCGGCGTCATACTTTCGCTGAGAGTCGTAAAGTTGCGAATATCGGCAAAAAGTACCGACATTTCTTGCTCTACTTGGTCTCCCAACTTAACATCAATAATACTTTTTTTGTTTAAAAGCTGGAGAAATTCACGGGGGACAAAACGTTCGTAAGCCAGATTTAGTTGAAACAGTTGCTTGGTAAACTGATTCCGCTGTGCTTCTGCTCGTTTGCGATCTGTGATGTCTTGAAAAGCAGCGATCGCATAGACAACTTCGCCCTTTTCATTAAAAATTGGAGTTGCCCACACTTCTAAGGGAATAATTTTATCCCCTTGATGAATCTCAACATCATCAACCGTTGCACTTTTGCCCTTCAAGGCCGAGACAATGGGTTGGCGATCGCTAGGATACAACTGCTCTGTCCCGGCCAGATATACTTGATAAATCTCTAGTAGATCGAGGCCAGTTAGATCCGACATAATACCTCGACCTAGGATTTGCTTAGCCATCTGATTGGCGTAGTAAGCTTTACCAGAAGCATCAACTACGAACACGCCGATGGGTACTGCTTCTAGAAACTGTGCTAGTCTTCTCTGACTTTCCTTGGCTGCCTCTTCTGCTTTGTAGTATAAATCGGCCTCAACGCTATCGGAATGTTCGGTAGTAGTTTCCAGGAGGATTTCTAGGTCGGTTTTTTCTCTCTTTAAGTCTTCTACTTCCCGACGCAACCTTTCTATCTCCCCCAGGAGTTCTTCTCGCGATGCCTGTTCTACCTCCATGGCCGTCGGGTTTGCGCCTTGCTAAAAATTTACACTGAAATCCATCTGGAACACTTACCCATTATAATTATTACCAAGACATTACCAAGACGCAACCGCCAAAGGCGTAATTTAATAAAATATTTATTTTTTCCTGTTTTGATCTGTTTTCCTTCAGAGCTAAATTGATTAAAGATTGAATTCTCGAACCGCTAAGAATTATCCAACGCAGCCAATAAGGGGTAAGTATGCCTGATGGCCTAAAATCTCAGCCAGGTTGCTAGTTAACAATTAATTAGGTTTGTGAAATGGCTAAAATGAAATGTCCAAAATGTCAAGGAAGCCTAGAAGCCGTTGTTTACTCAGATATTCAAGTAGACCGCTGCACAGATTGCCAAGGGATATGGTTTGATTCTATGGAAGCGCAGCATCTCAAAGAAATCAAAGGTTCTGAGGAGATAGATACAGGTGACCCCCAAATCGGCACTAAATTTGATACGATCGCCGATATCAATTGTCCTAAATGTAAAACTAAGATGACCAAAATGGTAGATCTAAAACAATCCCATATTTGGTATGAAAAATGTCCAGTATGCTATGGGATTTGGTTTGATGCTGGCGAGTTTAAGGATTACAAGGAAGAAGGCATCACGGACATTTTTAAAAGTATTTTTAGTCGAGAGAGACGCTGAAAAAGTATAAGCATTCAGCTGCTAGCTATCAGCAAGGGATTACATCCGCTAGTAAGGAGAACATGCACCTTAACAGCAAAAAATTAAGATGCGTTTACCCTGAAGGCTAAGACGCTGAGAAGCTGATAGCTGAATGCTTACACGACTCCATTAAAGCTCTTCTTGTTTATCAGCACTATGGCTTGGAGAAGAATTATAGAGAGCATCTAACTTTTCACGAGCATCTTCAACGGTCATTGAGCGCATTACCAACAGTGGCTCGTTGATCGGCTTGCCGCTGTCATCTAACAATTCTGGATGTGGCACAGGCTGATACTGAGAGCGAGAGGTCGTAAAGGGGGAGCTTCGGATTGGTGAGTAAGCTCGTTGAGAATCAATACCCAAGCTGATCAGGCTGCGAATTAAATTTCCAATCGCCAGAAACGCTATAACCGTGAAAGCAACGACATAAAGCAGGTGTAACATGGCCTCATCCTCCAGACTAAATACTTTGTCTGTAAATTTGTTGTCTAGATTTTGGAAAGAAATTAGTTTATCTATCGCTGATTCAGTTCAGCTTATCAAAACTAGCTCGCTATTTGTATCGATCCGAGGTATCGATGTTAGAATTTGTTGAAATTTCCACAGGTGGCATTTTGCCAGTAAGAGAACGCCACTGCCTGCCAACTTGCCAGCACTCGTTTACCAACCGATGCCATGGGACAAGCGTAGCGGTTTCAATACCCACTTGACCATTAGTGGCTTGCAAAAGCATCCGAGCCGTACTAACTTCCTGTTGTGCCTGCTTCACCCGCGCCAGCAACTCCGATTGCTGCTCTTCACTCAAAAAGCCTATATCTACAGTTTCTAATAAAGACCGGGATTGGGAAAACCAATATTGAAAATCCTCTAAAAGCGGTTCCAGTATCGTTTTTAGCAATTCTGGTTCCGATGACTGAGACTGAGACATGAATTTAAAACCGATTATTTTTCTCAACTTTATCTTAACCCTAGTTACAGTTCTTTACAATCTGAGAGGAGATGAGGGAGTGAGGAGATGAGGAGATGAGGA
>DNXU01000327.1:13439-17989 GCA_003505715.1 Cyanobacteria bacterium UBA8803
CAATCACCCATCACCAATTACCACTAGGTATGATGGAGGCATAGACTATCCGTCAATTCCTAACTGCGTTCTGAACCAACTTAATGGAACAATCGTCGATGTCTAACCTAGAAGCTCCAGAAAAACCTGAAAAAATCTATCTGCCCCGTACCAGTGAATCAGAGAACTTGAAAAAGATTCGCCATACAACTTCCCATGTGATGGCGATGGCGGTGCAGCAGCTCTTTCCGGAGGCACAGGTGACTATCGGCCCTTGGATTGAGAATGGTTTNNTTCTATTATGACTTTGACAAGCCAGAACCATTTACAGAGGAAGACTTGAAGGCCATCAAAAAAGAGATGGTCAAGATAGTTAAGCGTAAGTTGCCCGTAATTCGGGAAGAGGTCAGCCGCGAGGAGGCCGAACGCCGCATTAAGGCGATTAACGAACCTTACAAGCTCGAAATCCTTGCAGGACTGGAAGACCCGATCTCAATTTACCACTTAGGTGATGAGTGGTGGGACTTGTGCGCTGGCCCGCATGTGGAAAGCACTGGAGATATTAACCCGAAGGCCATTGAATTGGAAAGTGTGGCCGGTGCTTACTGGCGGGGAGATGCGACTAAAGCGCAGCTACAGCGCATTTACGGGACGGCTTGGGAGACACCAGAACAACTGGCCGAATACAAGCGGCGTAAGGAAGAAGCCCTCAAACGTGACCACCGCAGACTGGGTAAGGAACTGGGGCTGTTTATCTTTGCCGATCCCGTAGGTCCGGGGTTGCCTTTGTGGACGCCGAAAGGAACAGTTTTGCGTTCTGTGCTGGAAGACTTCCTCAAGCAAGAACAGCTCAAAAGAGGCTATCTACCAGTAGTAACCCCCCACATCGGTCGAGTGGATTTGTTCAAAACTTCCGGTCACTGGCAGAAATACAAAGAGGATATGTTCCCCATGATGGCCGAGGACGAGGCAGCCGCAACCCTCGAACAAGGGTTTGTCCTCAAGCCGATGAACTGTCCGTTCCACATCCAAATCTACAAGAGTGAGTTGCGTTCTTACCGGGAACTGCCTATGCGGTTGGCCGAGTTTGGCACAGTCTATCGCTACGAGCAATCTGGAGAACTAGGAGGTTTGACGCGGGTGCGAGGTTTCACCGTAGATGATTCCCACCTGTTTGTGATGCCAGAACAGTTAGATGAGGAATTCCTCAACGTCGTGGATTTAATCCTGTCGGTGTTCAAGAGTTTGCAACTCAAGAACTTTAAAGCACGACTGAGTTTCCGAGATCCAACCGCTGATAAGTACATTGGTTCTGATGAGGCGTGGAACAAGGCAGAAGGTGCTATTCGTCGGGCAGTAGAAGCCTTGGGCATGGCTCATTTTGAAGGGATTGGGGAAGCGGCCTTCTATGGGCCTAAACTTGACTTTATCTTTAGCGATGCCCTAGAGCGGGAATGGCAGTTGGGTACGGTGCAGGTGGATTACAACTTGCCAGAGCGCTTTGACTTAGAGTATGTTGCAGAAGATGGCAACCGCAAACGTCCGGTAATGATTCACCGCGCCCCCTTTGGCTCGCTAGAACGGCTGATTGGGATTTTGATTGAGGAGTATGCCGGAGACTTCCCCTTCTGGTTAGCACCAGTGCAAACTAGATTGTTACCCGTTAGTGACGCTCAATTGCCTTATGCTCAAGACGTGGCTGCAAAAATGCGATCGCTCGGCGTTCGGGTTGAAGTGGATACTAGTGGCGATCGCCTCCCCAAAATGATTCGCAATGGGGAAAAAGGCAAAATCCCAGTCATGGGAATTGTCGGGGCGAAGGAGGTAGAATCCAACAGCCTCAGCATTCGCACTCGCACTGCCGGAGAACAGTCTAAAGATTTAGGAGCTATACCTCTGGTGCAGGTATTGGAGAAGATAGAGAATGCAATTACTAACCACGAGAATTTCTAAACGATTGCCACTGTAGATGCAGCGCAACAGCCGTCATGTCACAGGTTGAACATCTCACCAATGAGCCAACTAAGGCTCCTCAATCTAGAAAACAGGGTAAAGCACTCCCTTCCAAGCTGGTAATCAAGTTAGGTAAGTTCGTTTGGACGACTCTCTGGCAGGTGATGATGTCCAAACTTGCCCCCCGCAATGCCGCAGGAGAGTACATTCGTCCTAATAGCCTGTTCCGCAACTTCGTTAATACAGAAGCAGGAAACCCTTATCAACCAGCAACAGGGCGCTATCACTTATACGTGGGTATGAGTTGTCCTTGGGCACACCGTACTCTCGTCGTTCGTGCCCTGAAGGGACTAGAAGAAGTAATATCGGTGTCGATCGTATCTCCTTCCCCTGAAGAAGGGGGTTGGGTTTTTAACCAGGAGGAACAAGGTTGCCAGCGGCTGGCTGACTTATACCAGTTAGCGCAACCGGGTTATCAGGGACGGTGTACGGTTCCCGTGTTGTGGGATAAGCAGACAAAGGCGATCGTCAACAACGAGAGTGCCGAGATTATCGTCATGCTAAATTCTCAGTTTAATGAATTCGCCCAGCATCCCACCTTAGACCTTTATCCAGAGGAACTACGGGAGCAGATTGAGGGGTGGAACGAGAAGATTTACCCATCAGTGAACAACGGCGTCTATCGCTGTGGCTTTGCCCAAACTCAACAGGCGTATAACCAAGCCTGTGAGGAATTGTTCTCCACCTTAGATGAAATTGACGCCGTGTTGGAGACAAGTCGCTATCTTGGTGGGGATAGGGTAACGCTAGCGGATGTTCGGCTGTTTACCACGCTGTTTCGCTTTGATATCGCCTATTACGGAATATTCAAGTGCAACCGTCGCCGAATTCAGGACTATCAGAATTTGGGACCATATCTGCGGGATATGTATCAGCTGCCTGGAGTTGCACAAACCTGCGATCTAGAGAGTGTGAAGCGGGATTACTACGGTAACCTCTTTCCTCTTAATCCAGGCGGCATCATTCCTGCCGGACCTGATATCACAAACCTTCTAGAACCTCATCATCGTTACAATCTAACTAGGGCTTGCTGAATAAGTCTCCAGAAAACAACTATCAGTTGCTCAAAGTAAAGCAAAAGCCAAGGGAGAAAAATGATTCAAACCCTACAAAAAACCCTAACCTTTGACGAATTCATCGCCTGGTATCCAGAAAACGGACGATATGAACTAATCGACGGACAAATTGTAGAAATGCAGCCAACTGGCAAACATGAGGAAGTCACTGAATTTCTTTCTAGACAATTGGTCTTGGAAGCTGCAAGAAAGCAATTGCCCTACCGTTTCTCTATACGCGCTCTAGTTAAAGCACCTAGCTGGGAAACAGGCTTTCTTCCAGATGTCATCCTAGTAAACCGTGATGCCCTCAAGACTGAACCATTATGGGAGAAAGCCGCGACAATCCAAAACGGGGAATCCATTCCGTTGGTGGTAGAGGTTGTCAGCACTAATTGGGAAAATGATTACGCTCGGAAGCTAGAAGACTATGAAACAATGGGGATTCTTGAGTACTGGATAGCAGACTATTTAGGATTAGGGGGGAAACGATATATTGGTTCTCCCAAACAGCCTACGTTTAGCGTCTACCAACTTATCAATGGTTCTTACCAGGTAAAACAATTCAGAAACTCTGAGCGTATTGAGTCACCTACTTTCCCAGAGCTAAATCTGACGGCTAATGACGTTTTCAACAGTTAAAACCATGACCAAAACCATAGATAAGCCAATTGCACTAAATAGGCTTGCGTAAGTCATCTAACAGGCGGCGGCGCTCGCGGATAATCACCTAGTCCGGTAGCACATTGGTTGTTGTAACGACGGACTAGTTTCCGAATTCAGTCACGACAGTACCCCTACAAAAAAAATTCAGCGCTTGGGTAAGCGCCGATGGTGCTCGTCAGGGTGCATCTACGTTTTCTCGTTAGCAGGTGCCTTGTTCGCTAGGTTAGGAACAACTCCCCGCAGCGAGATTTTGGCAGATCCATATCTCTACAATCACTGATATACCTAAGAATTTCCAGATCAGTTTAGGAATAGCCAAGCGATGCGCTTAAACTGATCTTGACAATCATCCCTCTATCAAGGTAAGACATTTCTGCATCTGCTGGTGCATGGTATCTCGGTCTGCATGATACCGTCGTCCGTGTCCCGGCAAGACCCACTCAAAATCATAGCGGGCTAAGCGACGCATGGACTCGATCAAGGCTGACCAAGAGTACCAGCAAGCATCGCGGAATGCATAGAGTTGATTGAGCGTCTTAGACCATGCCAGATGGTCGCCACTGAAGAGAAACTTGCTCTTGTAGAGTAAAACCGTATGCCCTTTAGTGTGACCTGGAACGGGGATAATTAATAGATCTGGAGTAAGTTCTATGGGTTCGCTACCTTTGAGGGGAATTTCGACAGAGCGGGTCTTGGCAGTAATATCGTCCTCATGGAGAATGCGATCGCACCCAAAATGTTCTCGAAACTTCTCATGATCCGCCACATGAATCGCGAGGGGCTACCCCTTCAACGAAGTAAGGGGTAGGGGGATAGCGGAAAATGCAAGGGTTCAAT
>DNXU01000448.1:0-1174 GCA_003505715.1 Cyanobacteria bacterium UBA8803
CCCCCATCCCTCATCCCTCATCCCTCATCCCTCATCCCTCATCCCTCATCCCTCATCCCTCATCCCTCATCCCTCCATTTCCTGTTCCCTACATGGTGCCGCCCCATGTTAGTCGGGCTAACCAAAATAGGCATAAACTAACTAATGCTAACCAGTCGCACCAGCGTAGGCGCAGCTGATGCCACTGTACTCGGTGTTCGTTGGGACTGGTAAAGCCTCGCACGGTCATGGCTTTGGCAATTTGTTCGGCTCGGAGTAACAGATTTTCTAACAGCCGTTCTGCAACTGTTAACCAGACTTGCAGGCTTTTGCGAATGCCTAGCTTTTTCCAGTTGATGGCGCGGGTGTATACAGAACGGACTAAATTTTGCACTTCTTCTAGAACTAGGGGAATAAATCGTAAGGAAAGGGTTAAGGTTAGGGTAATTTCGGTTACTGGCAAGTTCAGACGCCGCAAGGGTCGCATTAAGCTTTCCAAACCTGCTGTGATTTCTTCTGGGGCGGTGGTGAGTAGGTAGAGGTTAGTGCTGTAGATCAGGGTAAATAGGACAGTACTAACGCGAACAGCGAGATCTAAAGACCGACGAGTGACGGTTATCGGTCCAGCTTGGAAGAGGATGTAGCGATACTCGGTTGGTTGAGGCAGGGGGTTGAGTTTTTTCGGCTCAGTTGGTGCAATTGGGGAGGTGGTTGGTGAAGGTTTTAGCCGCCAATTAAAGGGATTGTACCAGGGTTTGGGTTGGGCATCTGGGGAGGGTAGGGTAGAAGGTTGTTGTTGAAAAGCTAGCTCATTCGCAGGTAGTCTAGGTTGGTGGTTAACGGCAAGACCATCTGGAGCGATCGCGGTTAGTAAGAAGACAAAAATGCCTAGAGTCAGCAGCCAACCCATCTGCTGACGCCACACGCGCAGTGGGATAGCGGCTGAGACAGTCAAGACAATCAACAGGACTACCAGCGCCAAACGGCAATAGGGATTAGCCAACAATGGAGCGCCGAGAAAGCTCATCAACCAGATTAACTTTACTCTGGAATCCAACTTATGCAGCCAGGTTACGGGTTGTTCCAGGTATAGTCCTAGAGGAAGCGATCGCAGTAAGTCCATTTATTGTTGTTTGTTATTTGTTGTTGGTTGTTGGTTGTTGGTTGTTGGTTGTTAGTTGTTGGTTGTTGGTTG
>DNXU01000448.1:1343-6537 GCA_003505715.1 Cyanobacteria bacterium UBA8803
AACAAATAACAAACAACCAACAACCAACAACCAATTACACTCTAACTGCTCTATTGGCAGTGTTGGTGTTGATTTCACGGACTTTCTTGCCGCGCCATAGTAGGCGTAAGGGGGTGCCGGAGAAGCCTAGCTGTTGGCGGAACTGACGCTCGATGTAGCGGCGGTAGTTCTCGTTGAAGCGTTTGGGATCGTTGACAAATAGGGCAATGGTGGGCGGCTGGCTTTTTACCTGGGTGCCGTAGTAGATTTTGCCTTGACGCCCTTGGCGGCTGGTGGGGGGGGAGTGCCAGTTTACGGCTTCTTGGAGGACTTCGTTAATTACGGAGGTGCTAACGCGGCGCTGGTGCTGTTCGGCGACGGTGTCTACTACATCCAAAATATTTTCGACTCGCTTGCCAGTTAGGGCACTGACAAAAATAGTGGGTGCCCACTCGATAAAACTCAGTCGGTCTTTGACTATTTGTTCGTATTCGTAGATGGTGTAGGAGTCTTTCTCAATGGCATCCCACTTGTTCACTACAATGATGGCAGCACGTCCTTCATCGGCAATGCGGCCTGCGAGTTTTTGGTCTTGTTCCGTGACACCGTCAATGGCATCAATTACTAGTAAAACTACGTCTGAGCGGCGAATGGCTTTGAAGGCGCGATTAATACCAAAGAATTCTGGCCCGTATTCGACATTTTTTTTCTTGCGAATACCAGCAGTATCAATTAGGCGGTAGGTGTGGCTTTCGATACCTTGTTCTGGGTCACCTGCTCTTTGGACGACCATGTCAATAGTATCGCGGGTAGTGCCGGAGATGGGGCTGACGATGGAGCGCTTTTCGCCAGTAAGAGTGTTTAATAAGCTGGACTTGCCGACGTTGGGGCGTCCGACAATGGCGACTTTAATTTCTGGGGTGTCAGGGAGTGCATCAATGGTTGGCAAGTGGGTAATGAGGGCATCAAGGAGTTCGCCAGTGCCACCACCATGAATGGCGGAGACAGGGAAGGGTTCGCCCAAACCTAACTCCCAAAACTGGGATGCCTGAACAAGTCCTTGCTGGGGAGATTCGCATTTGTTGACTGCCAGGAGAACGGGTACGGGTTGTTGGCGCAACCAGTCGGCGATCGCTTCATCCCCTACTGTCGGCCCTGTTTGACCATCAACTACCAGTATGGCCGCGCTGGCTTCAGTCAAGGCGGCTATTGCTTGTTCTCGAATCAAGGGTAGGAATTCAGTATCGTCATCAAAGATTAAGCCACCCGTATCTACAACTAGGTACTCGCGGTCTTGCCAGAAGGCAGGACGATAAGTGCGATCGCGAGTAACTCCGGGTTCATCGTGGACGATCGCGTCGGTAACGCCTGCCAAACGATTGACAAGGGTTGATTTGCCTACATTCGGGCGTCCAATCACAGCAACAATTGGCAAGGTCATAACCGTTTTTCCCTAAATATACAGGGTACGAAAAGCTCCGCTTTTTAATTTTAGATTCTAGATTTGAGATTTTAGATCGGATCTTACGGAATATAAGGCTTCGGGTTCCACGCCTAGTGCCCTTAACTGATACTACATCTGGGTTGACTAGGCCCTTTTGCGGTTTGGACGCACTTGTTTGTGTAGCAGCGACTAAAGTCGCGAGGGCGAAAGGGGAGCTAATTGCTCTGCCAGTTTAAGCTGAAGAGAGATGTAATCAAACTCTAGCTCTCCTTTTCCCAACTTGGGAATAAGAGATGTAAAGTATTGAACTGAGCTAGTCTTAGAAGGATTTAAGTTGTGACCCCACAAGAGTTTGGCCTATTCCTGATCACAATTTTAGTGAGCGCATCGGGACAATTTTTTCTCAAGGCAGGAGCCTTAAAATTAGGCAAGGTGACTGCGAGCAATCTAGTCAGCCATGTGTTGAATATCGTCATGACACCGGAGTTATTGGCAGGTTTGGTTTGTTATGGGCTGGGGGCGATCGCTTACATTTTGCTGCTGACTCGTGTCAAGCTGAGTGTGGTGGCTCCGGCAGCGGCCTTAATGTATATTTTTTCGGTTTCCCTGGGCTACTTCGCCTTTCACGAACCAATTCCAGCAAATCGCATCCTGGGGTTAGGCTTTATTATTTGTGGGGTGATTTTGGTAGTATGGCAACGCTAGATCAAAGATTAAGAACCTCTACCGTTGCTTGTCCGGTTTTTGCCCAACTGAATTGACGGGCGCGGTTGAGTCCAAGGGTACTGAGGTGCGATCGCAATTGTGAGTCAGTTGCTACGGTTTGCATGGCGGCAGTAATCTCGCTGGTGTTATAGGGGTCAACCAGGATCGCAGCATCTCCAGCCACTTCGGGTAAGGCGGAGAGGTTGGAGGTGATGACGGGGGTGCCGCAAGCCATAGCTTCTAGAACAGGTAAGCCGAAGCCTTCCCAGAGACTGGGGAAGACTAGAGCAATGGCTTGGTTAAGGATAGTTGGTAGTTGGTCGTAGGGGACGTAGTCAAGGAATTTGACCCGATCTAGTAGGTTGAGTTGGTTGGCTAGGGTTTGGAGGGTGGGGGTATAGCGTCGATCGGGCGATCCGGCGATCCAGAGTTGGTAGTCGCGGCAGTTGGGGAGGGCGGCGAAAGCCTCGATCAGTCGGTGTAAGTTTTTATAAGGGTCGTGGCGTCCGAGGTAGAGAAAGTAGGGGCAAGTTTCCCCTCCCATGTCTTCTTTTGTTCTACGTGCATCATCTTTAGGGAAATCGAGTTGGCGAAAATGCTGGTTGTCGTAAGCGAGGGGAATGGGAGTGATTTTAGCAGCTGGGACTTGGAAGAAGTCGATGATATCTTGAGCGGTGGCTATAGAGTTACAGAGGATGTGTTGGGCTTGGGCAAGGACTTGGGGAATGTAATAGCGGAAGTAGGGAGTCAGGGGGGAGAGTGGTCGAGGGAAGCGCAGGGGGATGAGATCGTGAACCATTACTACATAGCGGCAATTGGTATAGAGTGGAGCTTCGGGGATGGGGGAGAAGAGGAGGGTACAGTTGAGGGTTTGGTAGATGTGTGAAAGTTGGAGTTGCGTCCATAGGAGGCGGCGAAAGTGACCCTTCGTCCCTTGAGCGGGGGTTAAATTACTAGGAATGGAGTAGCAGGTAAAGTGAGAGGCACCTGGAAACCTTTGCTCGGCAACGGGAGAAATGAGGAGGGTGGGGTTGAGAGGCTGTAAATGGGGGAAGAGGTTAGCGGCATAGGTAGCGATGCCCGTGGGTTGGGAAAAGAGGATGGATAGATTGAGTAAAATTTGGTGTGACACTTGCGGATGCGGGATGTGGGTACAATAACAGGGAAGAATTTTAGTCTCGGTAGAAAACAGTTGAGTGAATCCTTCTATGACCGTTCGCTACCTTCCTGGCAGCAGTTAAGTCTAAAGCAGCAGGTAGCACAACTGCTGGTGGTGCGTACCTCTGGGCATCTCTTCGATTACGAAATCCGTTACCCACAGTGGGAAGCACCTACAGCAAAACTACGACATTGGATTGAGGATCTGGGGGTAGGGGGTGTTATCCTCCTGGGAGGAAGCACCTCTGAGCTAGCTGTAAGAATCGAGCAGATGCAAAGCTGGGCTCAAGTCCCCCTGCTGATAGCAGCGGACATTGAGCAAGGAGTAGGTCAACGGTTCTCAGGAGCCACCTGGATGCCGCCAGCGATGGCTCTGGGTGCGATCGCTCAATCCAACTTGCCCCAAGCTTGTGACTATGCCAGAGCGATGGGAGCTATTACAGCTGAGGAAGCTCAGGCAGTTGGCCTCAACTGGCTTCTGGCTCCAGTTGTTGATGTGAACAATAACCCCGAAAACCCGGCGATTAGTCTGCGAGCCTTTGGAGAAACACCAGAAATTGTCATTCCTTTAATTGAGGCGTTTATCAAAGGCACTCAAGACTACAGTGTTTTGACAACGGCTAAGCACTTTCCGGGGCATGGGGATACTGCCACCGATCCTCACCTAGATCTACCACTAATTCCTCATCCACGAGAACGCCTAGACCAGGTAGAATTAGCTCCTTTTCGAGCGGCTATTGCGGCAGGGGTAAGTTCTGTGATGACTGCACACCTGGAAGTACCTGCCTTAGATCCAAATTATCCAGCCACTCTCTCATCTTTAGTTTTGACCCAGCTATTGCGCCAAGAGATGGGTTTTGACGGGTTGATTGTTACCGATGCGCTGGTGATGCAAGCGATTACCCGGCATTATGGAGCCTATGACGCTCCGATCATGGCGTTGGAGGCTGGTGCAGATGTGATTCTCATGCCCGTTGACCCACCAGGGACAATTGAGGCAATTTGTGAAGCAGTGCAAACAGGGCGCTTGAGTCGGGAAAGAATTCATGCCTCCCTGGAGCGAATTTGGAAAGCTAAGCAGCAGGTTTTCCGATCGACTCAAAAGTCAGAGGAAAAACTAGCCCTTAACGAGTCTAGTCGCCCTTGGTTTGAGAGCGTAGCCCAACCTCAAGCAGCTGAGTTTTGCCGCACGGTTCTAGAACAATCCCTAATCGTTCACGCTTCAGCACCGGGAGGGTTGCACCAACCGCTACAGCGATCGGATTCAACATCTCACACAACGGTGAAAGGGACAAATCTGATTATAGTAGACAACTTATTGCAAGCGAACTTTCTAGGAATACACACTCCTGCCATCAGAATACCGCAAGGATGGGGCTATCGCTGGCAATGGGTTGATAGTCAAACGCCTGTGATTGAATGTATCAAAGAGCTTCAGCCCACGCTGCTGCAACTGTTTATCCAGGCTAACCCCTTTCAGAATACGAAGGACTCGATCGACATAGCGCGACGCCACTTAGAGTCATTGCGCTCGGCAGGACAACTACAAGCGCTGATTCTCTACGGTAGCCCGTATGTTTGGAAACAATTAGTCCCTCTATTACCTGCCGAGATACCAGCGGTGTTTAGCTACGGTCAAATACCTATGGCTCAGGCGATCGCTTTAGAAAAGCTTTTGGCTTTGGGGTTGGCTATTCAAGGTACGGAGTATATTGACCAAAGATTTACGACTTAGAATTAGGGGTCAAACTCCTTGTCACATGTCCGGTTAAACACCCATAGTATCTGTAGGGGGGGTTTAGGGAGTAATATTATGGACCCCGCAGATATTATTAGGCTTAATCAAGCGGACAAGATATCATATCATGTCCGGTTAAACACCCATCATATCTGTAGGGGCGGGTTTAG
>DNXU01000448.1:6676-48501 GCA_003505715.1 Cyanobacteria bacterium UBA8803
AGGGGCGGGTTTAGGGACTAATATTGTAGACTCCGTAGATATGCTTTAAATCGAAACCCGCCCTGCGACTAAATTTGTCAGGCTAGTAACAATGATTTGTAAGCTTTGAGGGTTTCCTTGGCAGTTCTCTCCCAAGAGAATAGTCCAGCTCTTTGTTTGCCTTTTTGAATAAGTTCCTGGCGGAGTTGAGAGTCGCTGATAATTTTTAAAATAGCCTCTGCCAGGTGGTTTGGATCGTTGGGGTCAATGAGGAGAGCAGCATCTCCAGCGACTTCCGGTAGCGAGGAGGTATGGGAAGTAACGACGGGTGTGCCGAGGGTCATGGCTTCTAGAACGGGGAGGCCAAAGCCTTCGTAGTGGGAGGGATAGACGAAAACATCGGCTTGGGCATAGAAAAAAGCCACGAGGTCGTCTGATAGGTAATCGAGGTGATGGATATGGTGGTTCCAGGGGGAGTTGTCAATGGCGGAGAATATGGGTTCGTAATGCCAGCCTTTTCTACCAATTAGAACTAAGTGGTGGTCTATTTTATGTTTTTCTTTGAGGAGGTTGAATGCTGAGATTAAATTATTAATATTTTTGCGAGGTTCGATGGTACTAACGAAGAGAAGGTAAGGTATGGAAAAATCATAGTTAATTGATATTTGTGGTTTTGAGATAACTCCCTGAGATAGGTCTAGGGAAGAATAGCGACTAGCTAGAGGAGTGACGTAAATACGTTCTGGTTCTACTTGTAGATATTCGATAATATCTCGTTTAGAGCTTTCTGATATTGTGATAATGAGGTCTGTCCAAGTCAAGCATTTTTTGATCCTAGCTTTGTACTGTTTAACTACTGAGTCAATATAATCAGGATATTTGATAAATGTCAGGTCATAAATATTGAGTATTTTTTTAGTGCTGCGGCAATAATAAACTGAATAATTAGTTCCTTGAATGATGTCTGGATAACCGAAGCATTGTTCAAAATATTGAGAGATTAACGGGTTGGGCGATAAGGATAATAAAATGCTGGACAGTCTAACTGGTAGAGGTATTAGGTAACGATTAGCATAGTTATTCAGTAATTGAGGAATAGATAGATTACCTCGCAGCCAATTCTTGAAACCTGGTTGATAAGCAATACCCAACTGGAAATTTTCCTGTGCTTGCAGTTGGTAGAGTGAGTGGATTAGATTAGCGACATACAAACCTACTCCGCTCGGTTTTTGCTCTACAGGTGTTGCGTCAATTACAACCTTTAGCATGAAAAAAATCGGTTATTTACTCTTACCCATTGTCTTAATACCAAGCACTCTCTACCTTTGTGTCCCTTTGCGTTAAAAAAATGCGCTTCAGCGTTTCCGAGCGATCGCATACATAATGTCATACAAATTTAAATAAAAATCAAAATTAGTTAGCCCGACATGCTTCAGCCAGTTGTAGATATGCGGTTGTTTTTGTCGGAGTACAAATATGTTATAAGCAATATTATCTATACTCCGATAAAATCCACAATAGCGGTTATACACAACATCAAAACCATAATTATTGAGTAGTTTAGCTAGAGTTGTTTTAGAGAAGTAATGAATGTGAGTAGGTGGATGAATCAACCGCCACTTATCTTGGCGGAGACGGGCATTCATGCTAGCAATATCGCCAGTGGTGATGGCTAGGAGCGAACCGGATGCCATATGCCTGCTCATTTTTTCAATATAGAGTTGAGGCTGACGCAGATGTTCTATGGTATCCCACATACATACTACATCAAACTTTTGCTCGCCAAAGTCATACTTCAGCAGATCGCCATGAATGGCATCAAGGTGTAAGATATTGCTAGCGTATTTTACTCCATCTTCAGTAATATCGATTCCTAAGACCCTCTTAAAGCGAGTCTGGGCAACCTCCAGAAAGAATCCGTAAGCACAGCCAATTTCGAGTAAGCTAGCGTGCAAATTTGGGTCTAGAAAACTTCGCAGCGTCTTTAAGCGTAATTTAAAATTCTTCTGGATAACCCGTTTGTCTGCTACATAATCGCTGTATTCATCTCCCAAAAAATAATTTCTGCTATAAAGCTGGAAAAGTTCTTCATCGGTTAGCTTAAGATCGGCAAAGATATGACTGCACTTTCTACATTTTAAAAGACCCTGGTAGAAAGTTTCCGCCTGCGTACTCCCACATACAATACACTCATTCATGGCTGTCAAAATTTACTTTTTCTTCAACTATATAGTGAGGTCTCCCTTTAACTTCATCAAAGATAGCCCCGATGTATTCACCAATTATCCCTAAAAATATCAGTTGCACTCCACTAAACATTGATATGAGAAAGACTAGCGTTGTCCAGCCAGAAGGTAGGGCGGCATAGATAAAATATTGAATGACAGAAATAAGGGCATATATCAAGCCTAATAGAGCAAAGGCAAACCCAAGTATAATGGCTGCTTTTAAGGGTTTTTTACTAAAAGAGACTACTCCCTCTAAACCAAATCTTACCATGCGATTGAGGGAATATTTACTTCTACCTGCGCCTCGTTTCCTGACTTGAAATTGAATGCTCGTACTTCTAAAACCGATCCAGCTGAAAAGACCGCGTAGGAATTGGTTCCTTTCTCTGATTTGGTTTTTAAATACTTTAGTAACTCGGTTAGAAATGAGCCTAAAATCCGCAGCGCTTTCATTAATAGGAACTTCAGAGAGTTGGTTGATTAATTTGTAAAATAGCTTGGAAGTAAAACGTTTAAAGAATCCGATATCTCGGGAGTCCTGCCGAATCGTGTAAACAATATCGTAGCCTTGTTCGTACTTCATCAACATTTTTGGGATTAGGGCTGGGGGATGCTGTAGGTCGCTGTCTAGCATGATACTGACATCGGAATTGCTATGATCGATTCCGGCTAGCAAGGACATCTGATGCCCAAAACGGGAAGACATTAATATAATCTGTACGGACTTATCGTTTTCAGCTATTGATTTTAATATCTTAAAGGTTTCATCGCTGCTCTGGTCAACCACAAATAGAATTTTAGAGTCATAACGATGAGACAATCCTGCTAAGACTCCCTTGAGTTCGGTGTAAAAGTCTGTGATTACTTCTTCTTCGTTATATACGGGGCTAATAACAGTCAAGGTTTTCATCGCTAATTATTTTTATGGTCTAGTCGGTTCTAAGGGCTAGCGTTTATATCAGATAATATAGACTGGAGAACTGATTCGAGATTAGTTTGGGGTGAATAGCCTAGCAGGCTTTCGAGTTTCTTAACGCTACCATAGTGTACCGGAACATCCACCGGTTTAAAACGTGCCGGATCAATTTGAATTTTCACATCAATATTGGCTAGTTTTACCAGTTTGAGAAGTAAGTCTTCCATGACTGTACCCTGCCCTGAACAAACGTTAATGATCTGTCCGTAGGCAAGGGGAGTGCGGATTAATTGCCAGTAAATCTTGACCACCTCGTTAATATCAATAAAATCTCGGGAACTATTAAGATTACCAACTTCAATTATCGGCAGCTGTTGACCTTGGCTGATGCGGGCGATTTGGTTGACAAAGCTTTGAATAGAGAGATACCCTGGCATACCAGGGCCAATGATATTAAATGGCCTCACCATGACTAAAGGTCTACCCTGCCCGGATAGAGCTAGTCCCATCAGAGTTTGGGATAGTTTGCTGATACCGTAGTGGCTGTAGGGATGGGCGGGGGTTTCTTCGTGGATGGGGACTTGTTCTGCACTCACCATACCGTATTCAGCTGAAGTTCCTACCAACAGGACAGGACAATCTCGATCGCCTGTAATTTCTAGGGCATGGAGTAGGGTGGCGGCATAGACAATATTTATTTGGTAGAACAATGTCGGGTTTGAGGAACTGGCTACACCAGCTAGATGAAAGATATAGTTAGGTTGGATGGTTTTAAGGGTATCGGCTAGGGTAGATACGTCAGCCGGATCGGTTAAAGAGTAGTGACGTTGGGAAGCTGGTTTAGTGCCAAGGGTATAAATTTCTACGTCCTGACTCTCTAGGTAGGAAATCAGATGCCGACCGCAAAATCCACTGGCACCTGTGATTAAGACTCGCATGACAGATCGGGAAGAAATTCTGCTTGTTTTGATTCAAATATTTCGGTGGCTGTCCGATAGTCCTCCATGCGACCAATATCTAGCCAGTAACAAGGTTCCTGATAGCAATGAACCGGGTAACCGTCTTGGCATAATTGCAGCATCAAGTCGGGAATGTCCAAATATTCGCCAGCTTTTAAGTAGGGTGCGATCGCTTTTTTATTGAGAACGTTGACGCCCATGCTCACCTCAAAATGGTAAGTGGGTTTTTCAATATAACGCACGAGTTTGCTGTTTTCATCGGTCTCGATCACGCCAAAATCAATTCGCACTTCCCGTTTATAGGTGCCTAAGGTAGCTGCAGCGCCTTGATCTTGATGAAATGCGAAGAGATTCCGGTAACTTAAGGTAGTCATTAAATCGCCATTCATGACCAGAAAATTATCCTCTAGGCGATCCAGTACTAAACCGATCGGTCCGGCGGTGCCTAAAGCCTTTTCCTCAAAGGAGTAGCTAATATTCAACCCCAAGCGATCGCCATTTTGGAAAAACGCCTGAAGTAGTTGGCTCAAATATCCCACAGCTAGGATAACGTCGGTGACTCCTGCGCCTTTCAGCTGGCGTAAGATAATCTCCAAAATTGGATAGTCACCTACTGGCATCAAGGGCTTCGGGAGTACAGTGGTGTAGGGATGCAGCCGAGTACCCCTACCTCCTGCCAGAATTAAAGCCTGCATTGGTTTAGTCCTCACACGGTATAGCGATCGGATTTAAATAAACCCTGGTGCTTTGACACAAAGGTAATCACCTCTTGAAGTCCTGCTTCTAGGGAATACTGAGGTTGCCAGTCCATTCGTTCTAGTGCCTTGCTATTGTCGCAAATGAGTTTGAAAACTTCACTAGTACTGGGACGCACCCGATCTTGGTCAAGTACGATAGGTTTTTCACTTCCCATCAAGGATAGGATCGTTTTGGCTAAATCTCCGATAGTAATGCCTTTCCCACAACCGACATTAGTCACTTTACCAATAGTCTGTTCCGATTCCGCCACTTTGATAAAACCTCTTACCGTGTCCTTAACATAGGTCAAATCCCGTACAGGGTCTAGTGACCCCAAACGGATCTCCTTCTGGGTCAAGGCTTGACTGATTATAGTGGGAATCACTGCTCGTGCGGACTGGCGGGGGCCGTAGGTATTAAAGGGACGAATGGTTGAAACTGGCAAACCAAAGGAGGAATAATAGCTCTCAGCGATTTTGTCGGCACCAATTTTAGAGGCGGAGTAGGGGGATTGACCTTGTAAGGGATGGTTTTCGTCAATGGGGGTATAGATGGCTGTGCCGTAGGTTTCGGAGGTTGAAGTGTGGACTACCCGTTCAATCTCAAAGTTTCGCGCCGCCTCTAGTACGTTCAGCGTGCCTTCTATATTAGTGCGGACATAGCTGCGAGGAGCAATGTAGGAGTAAGGGATAGCAATGAGTGCTGCTAGATGAAAAACTACTTGATTGTTCTTGACCTGGCGGGCGACAAAATCGCTATCTTCGATGTTTCCTGCTACAATATTAAGTTCTGCCCGATGCTGGGGCGATAAGAGTTCAAGATTGCCCCAACTATTCTGGGAGTTGTAGTGGAGCATAGCCGTTACTTGGGCACCTGTTTCTATAAGTGCCTCGCCTAGATGGCTGCCAATGAAACCACCAGCACCCGTCACTAAAACTTTTTTACCAACCCACGTCATTTTTTGCCCCTAACTTGATGCCTTTTGGCTACAGGAATTTAGAAAAGGTTTGTTGTTTACCTGTGGAGAAGATTGGCTCTCGCTGAATCCCTCAATGGGGTTAGGTTCAGGATAGCTTGCGATCTTTCCCAGCTAGATCCCTGGTATATTACCACAGTTAGTAGGCAAACACCGGATAAAGGATCTTAACTTGGAATGAGCGGTTATCAACTTCAGTTCCACACGATAAAGAGATTGAAAATCCTCAACTCTTTAGGATTTTTCCTTAACCTTCAATCTGATTGCTGGCAGCTCAACTAAGTAGTAAGTTACAGCTGAGAACAAGGTTGATAGAATCAGCGTTGCTGTGAATCTTGCGTAAAATGATTCAATAGGAATTTGTCCTACAAAAATAGGAGCAATCTTGATAATAATTTGCTGATGCCAAATATAAATTCCATAGGATAGAATGCCAAAAATTTCCAAAGTTCTAAATGGGTTTTTTAAAATTGCTGCAAAGCTCAGATTTTTGATTTTTCTAAACTCGTTATAGCTGTTTGATTCAAATACAAATATAAAAAACGATGTTATCAAAGCCGTTAATAACGGCAAAATAAAGAATGTTGTTGATGTTCTCACTCCTCTGGCTGGGTCTAATAATCCATGTAGCTCTTGATTGTATTTGTGGTGTGCCGTAAATAAATATAGACTGGCCATTAATACCAAAGCTATTATTTGAGGAGATAAAATGGCAAAACCAAACTTTTTCTTGCCATTATTATTAATGCTGTTTAGGTCATCATTAGTATACTTTCTATAGGCGAGCAATGCATTGACTAAAAAACCACACAAAAATAAATCAAGGTTCATAATTACGGGGCTGTACCAGTATTTCATCAAATAAATAATATTTTCATGCACTTGCTTGTAAAAAATAATCCATACTGCCAGCCTTAAAATAAATGATATAGATAGGATAAATAATGCTCCTACTATAATATTTATTTTGCCAAATAAGCGATATTTTAGAAAGTTATAAATAAAAGGAACACAAGCATAAAAATGCATTTCTGTACTAAGAGACCATAAAACTCCATTTACGGTAGGCAATCCTAAGTAAGACGTAAATGTTAATATTCTTATTAAATATCCCCAATTTTCTGTTTTTAAAAAATTTGGATCGACGAATAAAATACAAACAAGGACAGAAAAGTAATAAAGAGGAACTATTCTAAGGATGCGATTTCGCCAAAATTTTATTAACCCTAATGTATCACCCGTGTAACGTTCAGTGTAAAAGGCTTTACCCATCAAATATCCAGATAAACAAAAGAAAATCCAAACGGCTACTTTACCATCGCTAAATAGTAGCCAGCTAAGGTCATAGCCTTTATAAATAATTGAATCTCTAGGAGGATTGAGATGGCTAATCATCACCATAAAACACGCAAATCCTCGCAAAGCTAGCAGAATATCTAAGCGATTAGAATAATTTTCATTAATATTTTCTCTATTTTTTATTTCATTCATAGAATTATCTTGATAATACCAGCGATAATATGTATCTACAAAGCAGAAAATAAATTACCTAACTAAAAGTATATTAATGATGCGCATTGAATTGGTTATGTGTGGGTGTACAAAAACCGTTTCTACACTAGGAACTAGTTATTTTATAGGTCTGCTGCCTTAAAAGTTGGAATCCTAAATAGCCGAGGACGACTAGGGAGGCAGTACTGATGCCTACACCAATATGAAAACTCAGAGGTTTGAAATGAAACAAGATTTGGTGTTTTCCTGCTGGGACTTTCACCCCACGCAAGACGTAGTTGGTTTGAAAGATGTGAGCTGGTTTCCCATCAATGGTTGCTTGCCAACCTGGGTAATAAACATCACTTAAAACCAAGAAAGCTTCTGAGGCGGACTGAGTTTGAATCTTTAAGTAGGTATCGGCTAGATTGACAATTTTGGCAGTAGCTAAAGAATCAGGGTTTGGGGCTTTGAAGGCAAGAGGTTCTTCAACTAAGGCCATTTGGGATGGTTCGTAGGTGCGCCCGTCAGGTAATCGAGAGGATTGGATGGCCTGAAGCACCTCCTCGTGCTTGGCACTAACGACCTCTGGGACTAACCAGGCTCTAGGCATTGCCCGTAAATTTTCATAGACTGTTGTTTGATTAATATCCTCGACATGATGCCACCGTGCGGTGTTAGATAGTTCAGTGATGGGGTAGGATGAATTAGTTGTATTCTCGATGAGACTAATTTTTTGTATGGCAATTGAGCCAGATGTACCCATCCATTCTAGAGATACACTTTTGACATCCGTCAGCTTATTTAATGGAAGAATACTCACATACTGATGTCCCTCACAGGTCGGGAAAGAATCTCTCACAATGGGAAAACTGCCAAAGATGGGTGCTTTTCGGTGTTGCATTTTGGGACGTACATCCGTACAGTCATAAGCCCATTCAGAAGTATCGCGGCCAGCTTGTAGGTGTTGAGTAATAATTGTGCCCTTAGCATCTATGAGTGAAATATCTAATACTTCAGTATTATCAGGTATTTCCGCAGAGCAACCTAATGAACTCACAATTCCAATAGCCGTTGCATTAGTGCGTTCAGGAAGGCCAAATTTTATAGAGTTAGGTACCACAAATCCACAGCCCGATCCCAATGATAAAATCAGGTTGTCCCTAGACCAAGAGACTCCGCGATTGTCCGTTATAACTGGCGATTTTGGGAGGAAGACATATCGTATAGACATAATGTCTAAACTTCGGTTATCCCTAGCAATCCAGTTGCCCTGTACCTCTCCGACTGGGTTCATTGAGAGTAACTGGCTAACTCTAGACAGAATCAGCGGCCCGTAGCCACTAGCACTTGGAACACCCCATAGTCTGGATAGATTCGGCGCAACTGCGTCACCACCCCCAAACACTCCTTGAATTGGTAACATACGCTGTTGGCTGTCAATCAGAAGTTCTTTATACTTTTGAGCCGTAGCAGTTTGGATTAAACTATCCTGACTGGGCGAACCGTAGCGCCATTCATAAAACCAGCCGAAACTCCCCAGGTCGATCGCCACCAATAACACCAACAGTAGAAGGCTAAATCTAGACGGTTTAGCAGTAATGAAGTAGAGTAAAACTGCTATCACTAGCAAAAAAATGACCAGCGGTACGCCTACAGCTGGGTTATTCCAGGGAAAAAAACTTAGGGATTTAGCACCAGCTGCTATGGCTTTTTTCTGTAGCTGAGGGGAAAAAATAAAAATGGTGGCTAAGGCAATTGCAAACAGTCCGACGCTAACCAAAACTATTTTTAAGATCGAGCGCTTCGAGACCGTTTGCCGCTGAATGGCTGCGACACCCAAACCAGCCAAGACACTCATTGCTAAAGCCACTTCAATCAAGTGCCGCACAGGGGCGCGGAACTTGTTGTAAACAGGCATATTATACATTAGTCTGGCTAGAGGCGTGCCATTCCCAAGGGCTAGCAAGAGTGCGATCAAACCAGCACTTAGCCAAAACCTCGCAATCGGTCGATCTCGATTAACAATAAATCCTACCCCTGCCAGTAACAGGGGTAGTAATCCCATGTAGCCTGATATTTCCGTGAGATTCCAGTCCCCAAAGTACGGCGGATCGAAATAGGGTTTGAACGGTCCACCACCACCAAAAAGATAGGGAAATAGCAGCTGAGTAATCTGTTCTAGTGGCAGAGAATAGCTGACAAACTGATCGAACGTCATTCGCGATCGCAATCCCAATCCTGACAGTTCGGCAGTTGGCACGATTTGAATTGCCGTTAGGCTCACGCCTAAAACTATGACAGCCAGATAGGTTCTATAATACTTCCACCGACCAACTGATGCCGTCCCACCCAGTACAAGAGCGTAGACTGTACTCAGACCGAGCCCATAAAACGATATTTGAGGATGTCCTGCCAGAATACTACAGGCCAGAGCGAAAGTGCCTGTGACCAACCAAAGTGGACTGAGGTGAGCGCAAAGTCTGGCTGTTGCCCATATCAACAGGGGCATCCATGCAGCGGCATGAATAATGGCAGTATGGCCTAAATGAGCCATCATAAAACCCGTCATGCCGTAGACTATGCCACTAACCAGTGCTGCTAGTCGTGAATGGGTGAGGCTGTAAACATAGCCATAGGTGAAGCAGCTTGCTAATACATAAGCTGAGATTACAAAGGCATTCCAAGAGTTGGGAATTAGAGAAAAAAGCAGAGAAGGGGGATACCAAGTCTGAATTTGCGGGTCAGCGGCTACAGGAAACCCCGACCAAATAAGATCTGTCCATAGAGTTCGGACACCGTAGAAGCCTGGTAGGTAGAAAACTACTCCATCTCCAGGTGCTAGCACTCCGCCTGAGAATATGACTGGGGAAAAGAAAAAGGTATAGAATAACGAGAAAACTAGAGCTACTAAGAGCGTATGAGGTATCCGCTCTTTCAGCTGGTAGGTTTTATTGAAGTTATCAATAATGTTCACAAAATACCTCATGCTAAAACCACAATCGGTAGATATTACTTGTTTATAGCCTCTTATTAATTTGAGTAAATAGTTCACACCAAAAATGTTTTTATTATGAAATATCAATTTTCTGTAAATAAATACTCTCAATAATTGACCATTTATAATTTGTCTCCACAAAATGTTTTCCTTGCTTTCCTAGCTGATTCCTTACCCTTTCATCCATTATTTCTATCGCTACCTGAAACTCATCTTTACTCGCATACCAAAGTCCACCTTGCGCTCTACGACACTGTCCCACTAACACTGGACATTTGCCATTGACCAATACTGGCTTACTTACAGCCCAGGCTTCTAAGAGTACCATAGAAAGGCTTTCGTAAGGCGAGGGCATGACCAGAAGATCGCAAGCAGCTAGAGCATTCCATTTGGTTTGCTCATCTACAAAACCCAAGGCTATGATGTCTGGATGCTTGGGAATTTGCATGGTCGGCTTACCGAGCAAGATGAGTTTCCGCGATCGCAATTCCCGCGATCGCAATTCCATAAAGTAACGTAAGAGCTTTTCACACCCCTTCGATGGATCGATCCTGCCAATATACAATAGAAACGGATCGTTGATGTCATATTGCTGCCGGAAATCTGCTCCACTGTAGGCTGGCGGTGGTTCTACCGCTATCCCCGCTACTGGCCCGTCACAGTTGACCTTAGGAAAACGTGCCTTGACAAAATCCCGTTCTTCTACGGTATTAAAGATAAAGCCACGGGGTTTTTCAAACAACACATCCCACATGCTCATGTAAATTGGCCATTCGTTATGAGCCAACGGCGCTAAATAAGCTTTTTGAGCGACCAAGGGCAAAATAAAGTAAGTTGTGGCATATAAGTAAGTAAAAAAAATAAAAGCATCATAGTTATTTTGATGCTCTTTAACATAACCAATCAGCTCGGTAGACCAGGGTCCTTGAGCTATCATCCAAGCTTCTTGATCGCCTAAAGATGCCTCTCGTATACGAGGATAAATTTTTTCCGACAAATGATTAAACGAGGCTATATCGCGCTGTTGTACTACTGGGAAACGGCGTACCTTAACACTAGCGACCTCTGTAACTCCTGGTGAATAGTGGTTCTGCCAGCTCATGTAGTCCAGGGCACAAGTTGTCAGAATTTCTATATCCCAATACTGAGACATCCGTTCAGCAATCTTGAGACATAGAGCTTCTGCCCCACCATTAACTTCTAATCCACAACGTTGGACTACAAAAGCGATCTTGGTCATTACTCTAGTTGATCGGGTGGTAAACTTCTATATAAAAAAGCAGGCTTTTTATCTTTGGCTGGCTTATCGTTAATTGCTCTGACAAAGATATATTGACCTAAATCAAATTGCCGTTTTTTGAGAAAAGGTTTTAAATTATAAACTGAACAGTACCCATTAGCCTCATTTTGATGTACATCAGCCGTAAACATGAAGTCAATTGAGAAACCGAGATGGTCAAGGAGTAAGTACAAATCATGCCGATTATACTCGCGGTTATGCCTGCCGTAAGGCCCGTACCCTGAATAAGGATCGTAAATGTTAGCCCCGCTTATCATTCTACAAACATTTTCCAACCGATTTACATTTGGTGTAGTTATTACTAGCACACCTTTCGGCTTCAAGATTCTCTTGATCTCCTTCAGCGCTGCGATCGGATCGATGAGTAAATGTTCTATTATTTCACAAAATAGAACCACATCAAATTCTTCATCACGAAAAGGGAATGAATCGTTTTCTATATTAAAATGGCTCGATTCAAGCTTCAGCGAGCATTCCTCTTTAGAGTTAAAGTCTTTATAGTATACTTCTTGTACAACTCGCTCTTGATGAGCTGAACCAAAGTAGTTCGCTAGAGACAGCTCCAATTGAGTGAACTGTCTGATTAACATCGTTGTAAAATAGGGATTTGCACCTAATTCTAGGCAGTTGCCAGCTAAATTTTTGACAAGTCCATAAGTATAGACAAATCTTCTGAAATCCTGTTGGCAGTAATTAGCCATTTCTTGAGGGGGAGCATCTGACACGAGTACGGATTTCACAAAATTAAATAACTCATTTTCGGAAATTCCTGCTGGTAGAGGCAATTCCGGAGTTAGGGGAAACACTTGATTGGGGTTCAGTGCTAAAGTTCTCTTGATTTTACCCTTAATTTTCTGCCAAAAATCATCTAACTTCATCATATAAGTGCTTATTAGTGCCTCAGCTAGATCGGTTTGGTTATAAAAACAGCTCTGCCTTTGTATTATTTCGTGACATAATAAAGGAAACTTAACCACCCCGAACCTGCCGAATTGTCTGGCTGAACATCTAAAACTTTTCCACCGCTCGTCTCAAGTAATTCCATAATGATATTTTGGGGAATTCCGTACATTTCCATACTAGGAACAAGAAAGGGCGAACTTGAGGGGGGCTGGAAGAAGGAGCTAAAACTTCGATAGAAGTGCCCCATCTTATCAGTTATTCCTTTAAGTTTACTGGCATTCTCAACTCGAACCATAATTTTCGCTGTTTGAGAACCTTTGTCTTTAAACCACGTTACTTGCTCGTGAACCATATCGAGTTCCATCAAGTAAGTACCTGGCTCTATAGGAACCGTAGCATTCAGTAACATTTCAACCTCTTCCATTGGCTTCACATTCTTGGGTAAAGGAGTTCTACCATCATCATTGGCAACAGGCTTACCTCTTTGATCTAGCCAATGGTTGCCCAGATTAATCTGGTACTTACCCTGAGATTCTTGGAACGATGGCCAGATAGTATCGCTGATATTTTTAATTTTTACTTTAACAGCAACTTCAGAGGCAGATTTGGCAATCAGAGATGCTTCTTCTATAGTAATTTCGGCTCGGTATGCTGAGTCTGCCAAAGCGTTAATTGACTCAACTGGAGCTAACTCACTAGGGATTTGAAAAGCTAGTAAACCGCCAGGATTAAGAACACGCAAGAATTCTTTGATATAGTTCTTGCTATACTCTGGGCTGATATGTTGAAGAACAATATTAGAATAAATAAGATTGAAATAATTATCCTTAAATAAGCTTAGATCGCTACCTTCATTGAGGTAGTACTGGCATTTATTGCCATGACGGTTGGACTTTCTAGCCAGTTCAATCATGGATGGAGCAATGTCTACACCATAACATTCATCAAAATAACAGCTAAGTGCTTGAGTTAGCCGCCCAGCACCACAGCCAAAGTCCAAGGCTCTTTTATAAGATAAAGAAATACCAAACGACTCAATAGACTTAAGGAGAGCCGCTATTTCAGCTTCACCTGTCTTAAAAAACTCATCAGGGTGCCATTTATTTCCTTTTTTGGTCGGATCGGACAAAATTGACCAAAAGGGGTCACGTCTACCCAGTTCATCCCAATTTTTCTGTAGTCTTTTGAGTTTCATCTCGTTTACTCCTTCTGCTACTCTAAACTTTAACTTTATCGAAATTTCTGTCCGAACTCATCACTTAGATTACTTCAATTTCAATCCGCGTGGTCAGAGAACCGTTCAGACTAAACCAGCAAACTCCCTCGCTAACAAGATCGAACTCCAAAATATAACTTCCTTTTGCAGGTAAGGGAACTTGTAGTTCAAAATTTAACGTTTCTTTAGGTAAAATAGGTCTATCTTCATTAGGGATAAGAGCCTGACGGAAATAATCGTAATTAATTTGTTTTCCCGACTTATCCAACAGGTGAATTCCGAGGTTCACAGCTCCGACCTGCGCTGTTGTTGACAGCCAAACGATGTTACCTATATTAGTAACAGTAACATCAGTACGAAGGGATAGACCTTCCTTCAGCTTTGTTTCATACGCTTTGATATCTAATTGCGCAGCCAGTCCTGCTCTTTGACGGCTATCTGGAATGGGAGCATCGCCTTTGTGCAGAAAGAAAACTCTGCGATTTTCCATAGAATTTAAGGTAGCCTGTATATAATTATCGATCGTTTCTCCACCTTGTAAAAAGTCTGCAAATTTTTCTAAATTAACTTGCAATGGCAAGGCATTGAAGATTGCTAGTTCTAGTTTTGCAAAGCCTATTTTCTGAGCATAGCCCCAAATTTCCTTAACATCTATATCATTCTCTATTACCTTAAAATTGCGCATTTCATGCTGAGATTGTGGTGATTGAGAATGATATTCACCTGGCTCAGAAAAGCCAGCAATGCCCCCTTGTTTTAAAATACGGCAAAGTTCGCTTAAAACGCAATCTGGATTAGGAACGTGATGAAAAGCATCTAAACAGATAATACGATCGACGCTTTCATCAGGAAGGTTAATTTGATAACCGTTAAACTGTAGGAACTGTGGAGGAGGCCGATCTCCTATAACAGGCTGACGATGGTATAATTCTTGCCCCATCTTGAGCGCCGAAGGGGATACATCTAAGGCAATGACGTGACAGCCTAACTGAGTCAGATATCTAGATATCCAACAGGAACCAGCTCCGAAATCAAGTACAGCCATTCCTGGTAGAATTTGTAAACCTTGCAGAACCTGGCTAAAACCCAAGAGGAGTTCGGGGGTTTCATTTATGGAGGCAAAAGGCTTTGATAAGTGGTAGTTCCAATCCGTCAATCTGGCAAAATAGTCTTCAGCTGTTTGACACAGTTCTTCTACGCTTAATTGTTTAATCAGCTCTTTGACATCTATTAACTCTGGGGATGTCGAAGCAGGAGTTTCGGGTATCTCTAAGCGCTCGATTGAAAGCTGTTCAGCAAGCTGATAATCTGGCTCTTGCTGTAAGGATAAATCCTGGGATTTGAGCAAAGGAAATTTTTCCAGATGATACTTCTGTCTTGGCTCTAAGATTGCTTCAAGATTTTTGGTAACTTTTTTTAAATTATTAAATAGATTATTTAATAAATCAATCATTATTGATACACCTCTGCTATTTTAGAGATAAGCACACTTAAACTGTTCTGGAAAGCTTTTCTAGTAAAACTCTCTCGTCGGTTACGCTGAGCCTGGATAACTTTTGACCGGAGTACTCGCTCCTTAACGAGTAGTTTTGCTAAAGCAGCGACATGAAGTAGTTCGTTCTTACTGGTAAATAGAATTCCAGCGTTGCCTAATGTTTCAGGAACAGCGCTACTTTTATAGGCAAGAATGGGAATATCAAACCACATGGCTTCAACAAGGGGTACACAAAATCCTTCGTGTTCGCTCATTGACCAGAATAAGTGTGCCGTTCGGTAAAAGGCGAGCAGTTGAGCATCATTGACTTGCCCTGTAACTTGTACGTGTTCCCCTAAGTTCAGCTTGTCAATGGTATTGATGAGTCGGCAGTAGTAAGGATCGTTGGTATCGCCCCATCCCACTAAAATAAGCCGCGCCTCCCCATCCATGGTTAGATAGTGTGAGAAAGCTTTTACAAGATCTTCTTGACATTTGTTCGGAGCTATACGACCGACAAAAAGGAGATTGGATTTGCCATCTTGTAACTGCTGCATTAATGAAGCATCGGCATGCATATCCCATTTCTGAGGGTCTACAGCTATGGGCAGTACCTTGGGTTCGGTAAACCCAGAGGCCAAAAGTTCAGCGGCATTGTAAGCAGAGTCTCCAACCGATATGGAAAAGTGATGAGCAAGTTGGTTGAGTTCGGCGCGGCCTTCTTCCAGAATTTGGGCAAACTCTGGTCTATAAGGTCGAAAGAACTCAGCAGGTGTGATGTTGTGATAAATTAGGCATTTACAGCCTAGGTGGGCGATCGCGTAGGCCGTCACCTCAGAACCAATCGAGTGATGGTAAATTAGTCCGGCTTGCCGATTAATCTGCTGGGTTGGAAAAAGTTTGACTTCATGAGCGACACGCCTATCCACATACTTAACATAAATATCTGACTGGTATCCCCAACTGCGCAAATAGTCTCTGATAACCAGTGCATGATTTGAGATGGCATCACCATAACCTAAATTGGGCAATAGTTGATGAATTTCATTGAGCCTGATAGCTCTAGGTTTTCTTGAAGACTGTACCGCTGGTTCTAAGAAGCCCAAAGCCGCTTCGTAACGGTCAATAACATTATCCCAGACGGCATACTCTTGAGCATACTCTCGACCCCTAGCCCCATACTCTGCTAGCTTGTCCTTGCCAATAGTATCAATTTCCGCAAACAGTTCTGCCCATTCTGTTGCTGTCCCTGCTAACCAACCTCCGCAAGCTTGTTCAACTGCGATCGCTGTAGCTAAACAGTTGCGATGCGCCGCCACTGAGCGTCCGTATAACCAAGCCTCCATAATGACACGGGAGTAACTTTCGTTACGGCTTGGTTGAAACAAAGCTAAGCAGTTAGCCAGTAAGGCTTCTTTGTGAGAATCTTCTACCAAACCGAGATCGATGATACCCGGTATCGAATTATCAAACGATTGATTTCCAGCGCCAGCTAGAACCAGCTTCAGCGTTGAATGGGGATACTTTTGCTTGAAACTGGCATAAGAGTCTACTAATAGATCTGTATTCTTCGTAGCATCCCGACGACCTAGGTAAAGGATAAAACGCTCTTGCTTGACTTTGAGGTCTCCAACTTTCTCGATACCTGTACCAGCGTACCAATCTACTTCAACTCCTTCACCAATTACAATGCTTTTGGCCATAATACCGGGGCCGTACAACTGGGTTGCCAGTTGAGCTTCACCATCGCTATTAAATAATATAGTTCTGGCAGCATGGAAGAGATTGGCTACTGTAGGTAAATAAGCATAAGCTTCATCGTGCAAACATGGTTGTAAAAAGGCGCGATCAGCAACCAAGGGCAATCCATTTAGAATTGGGCCGTAAAGATAAGGAATAAATAGGAATCCCTGGTAGTTCCTATGTTTATTTCTCAAATAGCGCAGGAGCTTGGGAGCATTAATATTCTCCATGCTGAAAATAGCTGCATCCTCTGAACTGACAGGATTGACTCCAGGTTTCAGCGTGGAGTGAGGTAAACTCAGAATGGAGCGATTGACGCGATCGAAAGCCTCGCTATTACGATGGTTTACAGAAAAACGCCGAATAACTATATCCTGCTCCCGCCTCGCTCCAGCTTTGATATGATTAGCTGCCCAATCATCATGAAAAGAGCGGCAGCAAGTTGTGAGTACCTCAACTCTCAAACCTCGATGGGCAAGGCGAGTTGCAATTTGCCAAGCCTGTTGCTCTGCCCCCCCCTTTAAATCGTTACCGAACCAAGGTGTTACAATTGCCAGCGGCTTCATACTTTATATCCAATCACGGCGTAATCCTGAGGTCCATAGAAATAGTTATTAACAAGTTCCGCAAGTTTAGAGCCATTATCTGGGCAGGAATCTTGATTAGGATTTAGGTCAACGATTTCAACTGGATAAAATCCGATATGTTCGAGCAGAAACTCGCTCAACAGGCTGGGTAAGGGATGAAGATGGCTGGGGTCAAGGTAAAAATTATTGCTCCCAACTAATAGGTTCTGGGGATTCGGAGTTTCAAATATTGCCAAACCTCCAGGTTTTAACACTCTTAAGGTTTCATTGAACAACTTCATGAGCAGGGGAAAGGGCAGATGCTCAATAATGTGAAAACCCGTCACTGCACCCAAGCTGGCATCTGGGAGAGATGTCAGGTAAGCAATTACATCTGATTCTATAACCTCCAGACCTCTTGCTTGGCACTGATCTAGCATGACTCTATTGATGTCTAGACCCTTGGCAATGCAGCCAGCATCTCGTAGCAATTCCAACCATTCACCACGCCCACAACCCAAATCTAAAATCGGGAAGTCTTGTGTACCAACCTGGGCTTGAGCAATTCGCGGCAGGTAGAATTTTAATCGCTCGACGATATCATCACGACGACCACGGAAGCGGTCTTCAAAAGCAACATAGAAAGCATCGAGCAAGTGCTGGTTTTCATTCACAAAGGTTTGAAGTTGCTCGCTAGCGAATGGTTCTGGTAAACGCTGACGCGCTTCCTCTAAGAAAAGGGTAATAAGACGCTTTTGTTGGGCTAAATCGTTTTTTAGATAACTGTCGTTTTTGATATAGCGGTCATCCACTGCCTGTAGGCGCTCGCTGGTAGTCTTCATCTGCGCTTGAATAGCATAGAGTTGTTCGCTTAAATGCCGATTTAGTGTTAGAGATTCTTTGAGGGCTTGAATTAACGAAAAATTAACGGCACGCTGCTCCTTAAAGAGGAAACTATAAAGCTTTAGGGCAAATTTTTGCAACCCCTTACTGACCTTAAAGGGAAAACGATTAAACTTAGGAGGAATTTCTGTACGAACCTGAGATTTTAATTCAGCATTATTAAGCAAAGCCTCTATCTGGTTAAGGTTCATCAGGTTGGCTGGGGTTATATTTACAAAATTGCTATTGGCTGATTCTGGAACTGCAAGATTATTACGTCTAGCTACTTCTTCTTGGATTTTTTGCATCAATTCATCAACATTAATTTCGGGATTATTAGCTTCAATCATTTTTATAACTTTAGAAATTGTCTAAATTTTACCTAAATATTAAGCTATTTTAGCCTTCAACTGATTTATAATTATCTGAGAATTCAAATCAACTACCCCATCACAAGTCTGACTGTTAGTGACTTCTAATACTACTACCTCATCCATCCAATCGTAGCTCAATCCACATTCAGAATGTATGCCTATGCTTATTGTATAAATTCCCTTATTTAACAAACATGGCATTTGAAAATTTACAGTTAACTTTTGCTCCTTAGCTAGTTTAGGCAAATCAATATTCATTAAATTAGTATTAGTGCCATATATAACTATTCCCATTAAGTTTCTAATAGAAAATCCAATCACTAAATCAGCTAAATCAGTTTTAGCTTGCAAGCACACTACAATATTAAAAGAGGAACCAGTCTCGAGTTTTTCTTTGAGGGAGCGTCCATTTAAATCAGTAATACTAACAGAATTAATTACGGCTAATTTATTACCATGCCTATATATGGGATCTTTACTCAGATACCCTGAAGAATTAGGATCGCTGTTTTCTGGATTTTTTTCTAATTCCAGGTACTCAGCTTCAGAGCTAAGTTGTTCGGAACTCAAGAGGCCAATATAATGATTAACTACATCTTTAGGAGTACCTATATTTAAGATTACTCCATGGCTCATAAGAGCTGCACGCTGGCAGAGCATTTTCACGCTGGAGCAATCATGAGAAACAAATAGGATTGTTACCCCTCCATCTTTTAACTCGCGAATTCGCTTCATGCAGCGAGCTTGGAATTTAGCATCCCCAACAGCTAAGGCTTCATCCACGATTAAGATTTGAGGTTCTGTGTTAGCCACGACGGCAAAGGCTAAGCGGACTACCATACCGCTGGAGTAAGTTTTGACAGGCTGATCGAGAAAATCTCCAATGTCGGCAAAAGCCGAAATGCGATCGAACTTGGCTTCTATTTCTTCCCGACTTAAGCCTAAAATTTGACCATTAAAAAATACATTTTGCCGCCCCGTAAATTCTGGGTTAAACCCACTACCTAACTCTAGCAGGGCTGAAACTCGACCCTTGACCTTCACCTCACCAGTCGTTGGTGTCAGTGTCCCCGCAATAATCTGTAATAGCGTACTCTTACCTGAACCATTTTGCCCGATAATCCCTAGTGTTTCTCCCCGGGCAACGTCTAAGTTGATATCGCGCAATGCCCAAAACTCCTCGGCATGAGCCTTCCCTGGTAGTAAAAGATCCTTTAACCGATCTGCCGGACGCTTGTAACGCTTATAGCATTTCGAGACATTTTGCACAGAAATTAGAATCTCACTCATCACACCGCTGCTGTTTTAGCAACCTCTAGAGTACATCAGCAAACGCTGGTAGCGATAACCGATCCACTCATAGACCACCATAAAACACTACCAAAGAAATCACCGCCGTTACACCCACTCTCTCAAAAGATTGTCGTGGCTATCAGGATTGAGTTCCTCTACACCTGTGCGCTTGCCGCTAACCGATTTAACGAAAACAGCCAACTCTAGCAGGAGATAGATTAAACTGACAATGTCCAGAGCCATGACTAGAGGATGCGGTGAGTAGACATAGATTACCGTGGCAGCAGATAAGTATCACGCTTGTCTTATTGGTTGTCGTTGTTGTTCATCTTTTGGTTCCAATCAATCCCGACCATACTCTCCCGGCTGTACCCGAACTTTTAGGCGTCGCACTTGTGAGTAGTATTCTCGGCATCACTGTTAGTTTAGGAAAAACCCTACAGTTGCCAGCTTGGTCGATCCGAAACAGTGAAAGCATTGTCCTGAGTATGTTGTGGCTGACTGTCCTTGGCGTGACAGGGCCAAGGGCTGTTTTGTCCCTGTTTCGCACACCTGGTCAAGCTTGGATACCATGCCGCATCGTTCCTGGTATAGCAACTAAGTTCGAGTGCCTGTGGCAGGCCAGTATCACTCAACATTATGGGTATCGGACTTTTTTTATGCTGGTGAGTGCAGCGATACTAGGAACGCTGGCGTTTCTCATGGCTCGCATAGTGCGTCAGGGTTGGCAGATCCTCTTGGGAGCTGTTGTTTTTGGTTCGCTGTTAGTCACAGTAGTTGGTTTTTTTTGTGTAGCTTTGGGAATTGAACAGGCATTGCCCAAAAGCCTTCTCTACAATAGTTTGGGTTCTCAAAGACTGACGCAGATTTTTGGCAATCCCGGTTGGGTGTGGCCTTATTTTGCCCCTGGACTTGCTGTTGTTGTATGGGTAACCGTCGCAGCATCAACTTGGGCAGGTCGAATTCTTTGGGCTGGCATATCTAGCGTATTACTCCTGGGTGTTCTGGCTACTCAGCAGCGTGGAGGACTATTGCTATGCATTATATACGTGACAGTTTGCCTCTTTTATTGCCTAATTCGCGGTCTTAAAAAGAGAAGCTTGCCGATTGTCAGCCTAGGAACAATGGTGTTGGTGGTTTTTGGGAATGCACTCTACGTGCTTTTTAACAATGAGCAACTTTTACAGGAAGGCGCTAGCTCTATTGGTTACCACTGGAGAGTGAAACCGCTTGCCGCTGACACAGGACGGCTTGAGATTTGGCGAGGGGCCTGGGAGATATTCAAGGAAGCCCCCCTTTTGGGGCACGGATATGCGAGCTGGTTCCAAATGATTTCGGAATACGGCTCGAAACATAATATGTATTATGTGCTGGATACGTCTCATAACCTGTTTTTTCAGATGCTCGTAGAACTTGGTTTACTGCATACTTTGCTAGTTCTGGGTATCCTGGTTCTCATTGCTGTAATTGTATTCCAAAATACTAGGTTTTTGCCTAGGGGGAGATTACTTTTCCTCTTAGCAATGAGTTCATTTTTTGTTCCCTCACTGTTACAGGAAATCAACTACATCCGTCCGACATTCTACATTCATGCCCTTTTTTGGGGTACTCTCGCAGGTCTGCCGTTTTACACCGACACCAAATTAATCCAGAGTTCCTCAGGCCAGCGCGATCTCTTTCTGCAAAACACCATTTTTTCAGGTAAAGTAAGTTTAATCGCACTCATTAGTTTTCAGTCATTAACGGCTAGCTGTCTACTCTTAATTTTCTTTTGTTTGTTCAATTTCAGCTTTGGGGGGTTTCCATTTGAAGCGAATTTGACTCAACCCAGTCCAAGCCTGATGCGATGGCTTGGACTGTATGCAAAAATGGCTGCTTTCGCAACACCTGAGGGCAAAACTTACTCGGTGTTTGCGACCAATCCAGTTCAAAAACCAATTAGTGCCGATCTGGCTGAAGGTGGGACTGATTTTCGTATTACCGCAGCGGGAAATGAGGAGCTTTCCCTGGCACTTACCAATGGTGGACGATATTGGCCCCAAAGACATGACCTCTCTTTTTCGACAGCTATACCCGATGGGGCACGTTGGATCAGTACACAGATCTTTTATCCACCTGTGCAGTCGAATCTGGGCATCAGTTGGTCTAGAAATATGTACTTTTGGGAAACCTTTGGGGGTCGTGCCGGACGGTGGTGTGGACAAGATTGTATGTTTCTGGCAAAAAGCTGTGGACGGCGCGATTACTTGGATTTTGTCGTAGGAGCTCCAAGACCTGACTATTCTGAGGCTCAACCACTATCCTTTGAAGTTTCTGTCTACAGTATGACCGAGGAGATCGATTTTTCATCACAGGTCTTGCAGAACTTGCCTCCATCAATTGCCCATGTGTCTGAACAATTAGAGAAGCCAGGTGAGGAAAAGCAATTTCACTTCAAAGGTACGCCAAAAACAGGCTGGTATCTCGTGCGCTTACAAGCGACATCGGTTTTTAACCCCAAGTCTCAAGGGTTTTCTCAAGACGAGCGCAATCTTGCACTGACCGTCATGGAGACGGATTGCTCAATGGCTCATTAGCAGTCAGCGGCTACAGGGATCTCTCAATAGCGATCGGCTAAAACCCTAGCGAACCAAGTAATTTCTCACAAGCAATCGGGGACTGGTATTGATGGCTCTAGGGTTACTGCCCAATTTTGTGCCAGCGACCAGAGTTGATCGGGAGGTAAATTGCTGTTTGTCGCCTCTGATAGGCTCTTAATGGCCTTTGAGAAGACTTCGGTAGAAGGTAATTGACTGTAAACGGCCATGATTTTGGGATGATCCGTAGAGATAACTTTTTCCGTAGAGCATACCAGAGATTCGTGCAGTTTTTCGCCGGGACGCAAGCCTGTAAACTGAATAGGAATATCTAGATCTGGGGTCAGACCTGCTAGTTGAATCATTTGTTCTGCCAAGTCAAATATTTTCACGGGCTGACCCATATCTAAAATTAAGGTTTGACCGGATTGACCCACGGCAAGGCTTTGAATCACAAGCTGAGAGGCTTCGGGAGTGGTCATGAAGTAGCGAGTCATGGAGGGGTCGGTGATAGTGACAGGACCGCCTCGGGCAATTTGAGCTTTGAAGATGGGGACAACACTACCCCGACTGCCTAGGACGTTGCCAAACCGCACTACTAGAAAGCGAGTTTGGCTTTTATCCGCACAAGCTTTAACCATGAGTTCTGCCAAGCGCTTGCTTAACCCCATGAAGTTGCAGGGGTCAACGGCTTTGTCGGTGGAAATCAGGACAAAGGCTTCGACACCGTGTTTGTCAGCAAGCTGGGCTAGGTGAGCGGAAGCGAGAGAATTGTTCTCTAGCGCTTCGGTGGGGTTGTGCTGCATTAAGGGGACGTGTTTGTGGGCAGCGGCATGAAAAATGATTTCGGGTTGCCAAGTTTTGAAGATTTTCTCAATGCGGGTTTGATGCCGGATGTCAGCAATTATCGGAGTGGCATTAAGGTTGGGGAAGTTGCAGCGTAGTTCCTGCTCGATGTGGAAGATGCTATTTTCGCCACGCCCTAAGAGCAGTAGGTGTTGGGGTTCCAGACGTGCTAGCTGGCGACAGATTTCTGAGCCAATGGTGCCGCCTGCGCCTGTAACTAGAACTGTACGCTTGTAGATTTGCGATCGCGCCGAAGGAAATTGAGAGTTAAATTCTTCAGACAGCTCGAGCCTAACTTCGGGGCGTCCGAGAATGTCTTGAATTTGGATTTCTCTGGCTTGGGGAGTGAGGGAGCGATCGCGGAGAATTTCTGCCTGTCCCGGCAGGACTTTTAGTTTGAGGGAGGTGCCGCGAGCTAGGTTGACAATTTTGCGAATTTGTGATGCCTTGGCGGAGGGCATGGAAATAAGTACTTCGTCGGCATTCAGGCTTTGGGCGATCGCTAGGAGTTGGTCACAAGACCCGACAACTGGCACTCCTTCAACTTTACGGCCTATCTTGGTTTTGTCATCATCGACAAACCCGACAATTTCCAGATTAAGTTGGGGGTTTTGTCGCACTTCCTGGACAATTTGGCAACCCGCTATACCCGCTCCCACCAGCAATACTCGCTGTCGCTCGATAGGGCGATGTCCTTTTCTCAGAGTACGGCGAGAGATGCGACTCAATTGATGCTTTTGGACTGACCAGCGACGAGCGTATCGCAGGGCAGTCATTCCCATCAGGCAATAGCTCCAGTCAATTGCAGCAACCCCTAAGGGAATCCCATCGAAGGATTGAAAGCGGGGAATAATTAAGCGAGTGATAACTAGAACCAGCAGGGAATAGAGGGTAACTACATTAAATAACAAAGTGGCATCTTTAGGTCCAAATAGACGCCAGATTTGCTGGTAGAGTCCAAAAGCTGTATGGAAAAGCAAACGACCGGGGATAGCTAGCAACGGCAGCATCCACGCCAGGGTTTGATAGGTAGGGGGAATATCGCCGTCGAAGCGGAACCAGAAGGCAAGACTGCAAGCATACCAGGCAACAAATGCATCCAAGCTGAGCTGTCCTAGCCGATATATAGAGGGGAAGAGCCTTTTTTTTGGCATGAAACGCACATCCAAGACAAAATTGGCAGCAACCTGCTAGCATACCTTGGCTTAAAGGTCTTGGCTACTGTTCATTTTGTTCCTGGATAGTTCTTCTTTGAGACGGCTGACTTGGTCGAGGATAATAGCAGCGAGGACGCTGACCATAAAGCTGGCGATAACAGCAATTACCACTACCTTCATGGGAGAGCGATGCGGTGGGGGTTCATGTGATTCACTCAAAATCTGCACTGAGATAAATTGAGAGGTAAACTCGGCGAGATTTTTCTTGGCTTGCTCCAGATACTGTCGGTCAAATTCTAGCTCAACCATTTCGGCAAGCTGCTTAGCGCGTTGTAGCTCTAGTACCCCTAGCCTATATTCGTTGGTTGGAGAAAATTGTGTACTTTGCTGTGCCACTTGGTCTAGAATTTGCTTGTTTCTCTTGAGCTTGATTCCGATGGAAGTCAGGCTAGTCTCTATGGATTGATTCATGATTCCTTCAAAGCCTGTTTCAATTTGGCGAACCACTTTTGAGCCAGTATCGTTCAACATGCTTAAGTTGCTAGATGCCAACGTTACAGCAATTTGCTGGGTTATGGGGTCGTATTTAGGCTCACCTGCCAGCTGGTTTAGCTTGGAATTTTTCACAAACTGGACGGCTAAGGTACTGGCTTGGTTAACATCTATTACCGGGAATCCTGATACTGGAGTGGGTGCAGGTCTAAGTGACAGCGTTAACTGTTTCTGGTACTGTATAGATTTAGGTTGGATGAGGAATAGGGCGATCGCAGCCGCAGATAGCCCGATGGTTGTCACTGCTATAAATTTACCGTTGCGGTAAAAAAAGTGAAGAATATCTAACAGACAAATTTCATCCCCATCCTGGATTCGGCTGGATTCGGTTTGTTGCATCAATTTACTTACCCTCCTTGACTGGAAATTAGAGTTAGCATACCACCAAAGAATGATAGCAGCGTGAGATTGAATTAGATGGATGATGCACTCAAAATATTAAATAGCTTGCAAGAGAAAATTAGAAACCATTCTGCTATTGTTGGTGTAGTGGGATTGGGATATGTTGGCCTTCCCTTTGCAGTTGAAAAAGCGAAGGTTGGCTTTCAGGTACTGGGTATTGAACAAAATCCAAGTCGAGCTGAGCGAGTTAATCAGGCTGATAACTATATCGCTGATGTTAAAGATGAAGACCTGGAGCAGGTAGTTAAGAGTGGCCAGCTCAAAGCGCTCTCAAGCTTTGCCCTAGTACCGGAAATGGATGTCATCGTCATCTGCGTACCTACCCCATTAACGAAGAATCTGACGCCGAACTTAAGTTATATAGAAAATGTTACTCAAGAAATTGCCAAATACCTCAAACCTGGTCACCTCCTAACGTTGGAATCAACTACCTATCCCGGCACGACTGATGAAGTGATGCGTCCGATGCTAGAGCAAACCAGTGGTTTAAAGCAAGGGCAAGATTTTTTCCTGGCTCATTCTCCGGAACGGGTAGATCCGGGGAACAAACGCTACACCACTAAAAATACGAGTAAAGTTGTGGGAGCCTCCGATCCCCATTCCCTGGAAGTGGCAGTGCTGTTCTACGAACAAACCATTGAGCATGTAGTGCCAGTTAGCAGCGCTAAGGCAGCTGAGTTGGTTAAGGTGTTTGAGAATACGTTCAGGGCTGTCAATATTGCCTTGGTGAATGAGTTGGCCTTGTTGTGCGATCGCATGAATCTAAATGTATGGGAGGTATTAGATGCAGCTAACACTAAACCGTTCGGGATTATGTCGTTCTATCCAGGACCAGGAGTAGGTGGTCACTGTATTCCCATCGATCCCCATTACTTGGAGTGGAAAGCTAAGGAATTTAACTTTGAAACGCATTTTATTGCTTTAGCTGGTGAGATTAACCGACGGATGCCAGAGTTCGTGCGAGAAAAAGTGCGGAGAGTACTCAACAATTTAGGCATTGCTCCCTCAAAAGCTAAGGTGCTGGTGATGGGGGTGGCTTACAAAAAAGATCTGGCTGACTGGCGAGAATCACCAGCGTTGGAAGTCATGGGTTGTCTTGTGGAGGATCGGGTGAATATTACCTACTACGACCCTTACGTGCCGAAGATTCAATTAGGAGGAGAAAGTTTCCAGTCAGTTGAACTCACAGATGATGCTATCAGAGCAGTTGACCTAGTAATTATTGCCACCGACCATAGCCAGATTGATTACGTCAAACTGGTAGAGAAAGCCAAAGCCGTTCTGGATACGCGGGGTGTAACTAGAAATTTGAACTGTGAAAAGGAAAAGGTGACGCTGTTGTGAGTGGAGTGATTGTGGTTGGTGCCGGGAACTGGGGCAAAAATTTAGTTCGTAATTTTTATGAATTGGGTGCATTGGTTGGTGTAGCGGAGGTGAATCCAGATCTACGGGTAGGGGTTACCGCTGCCTATGGAGATGTAGCCATCTATACCGACTATCAAGAAGTTTTGGCAACCGATGTTCAGGCAGTGGTGTTAGCGACACCTGCGCCGACTCATTACCAAATGGCGATGGCTGCCTTAGAAGCTGGAAAGGATGTTTTTGTTGAAAAGCCGATGACCTTAAGGACACAGGAGGCGAGACTGTTGGCAGAATACGCTGAGGCGCATTCGCGCATCCTGATGGTGGGACATCTGTTGCTTTATCAACCTGCGATCACCTGGATGCGCGATTATATAGCGAGTGGTAAGGCTGGAGAAGTGCAGCACGTCACTACTCAAAGGGTAAAGTTAGGTAAGGTTCGTACTGAGGAAAATGTTTGGTGGTCGTTTGCTCCCCATGATATTTCAGTTGTGCTAGACCTGTTAGGTAATCCTAAGATTAAGAGCGTGCAAGCTTACGGCCATGCCATCTTACAGCCGGGGATTGAAGATAACGTCCATGTAGACCTTGGGTTCGAGGGAGGTCAAACAGCACATATTCACTGTTCCTGGTACTGGCCAATTTTACAAAGGAGTACGGTAGTGATTGCTAATGAGCAAATGTTGATTTACGATGAGGTTTCGCAAACGGTCACAGTACATGATAAAGGCGTGGATATACAGTTAAACAATCGCGATCGCGGGAGTTGGAGTGTAAAAGTAGCGGCTTCTGAACCGCTAAAAATGGAGTGCGAACACTTTCTTCACTGCCTGAATACTCGCGAACATCCTCGTTCAGATGGCTGGAATGGAGTAGCGGTAGTGGAAATTCTACAGAAGGCTCAGGAGGTGCTCGGTGGCTGATTATTTTATCCATGATTCAGCCTATGTGGATGAAGGTGCTGAGATTGGACAAGGAACTAAGATTTGGCACTTTTGTCACATTATGGGCAAGGCGAGAATTGGCCAGAATTGTTCCCTAGGGCAGAATGTCTTCGTCGCTAATAATGTGGTAATTGGTGATGGCTGTAAGATTCAGAATAATGTTTCCCTCTATGAAGGAGTGATTCTCGAAGACTACGTGTTTTGTGGACCAAGTATGGTTTTTACTAATATAAAAACACCCCGATCTGAATTTCCTAGAAATACCAGCAACGATTACGCAAGGACATTGGTGAAGCGCGGGGTAAGTATTGGAGCAAACGCTACGATTGTTTGCGGGGTGACGCTGCATGACTATGCATTTGTGGCAGCAGGGGCAGTGGTGACAAAGGATGTGCCTGCTTACGGTATCGCTGCTGGGGTTCCGGCAAAAATCACGGGTTGGATCAGTTCATATGGCGATGTGCTGGAATTTGATAGTAAAGGCTATGCGATCGACTCAACAGGTGCAAGATATCAACAAATATCAGAAATAAAAATAATAAAATCAATCTGAACGAGCAGTTGAAAGGATAATGAATCGGTCATTTTGGTAGACAACTGGTAGAGTGCTTGCCTTCTTCATTTGACTTTTAAGTAATACAAAATAATCGATATCATAACGATTTGCTATACTTAAGCGCCATTCATCTCCATAATTATAATAACGTTCTTTAATATCTTCTGTTAACAAAGTAAATCCATAAAGAGAGGGACTATAATGAAGATAATTTTCCAATTTAAGATGAAATTCATTAATATGTCTCAATCCCTCCTGGTAAGCTTTAAAATCTGACTTGTAAATCCAAGAAGTATGTAGCCATTCATGCAGATTACCAAATGAGCTTCGCTGGGAATAATCTCTCCAACCATAGCTAATAGTGGGATCAACCATGAAAAGAGCATCTTGTGCTGTATGGGTTTTTGACCATATTTGAGCGGCTTTAAATTCATGATATAGGGTAACTTCTTCGGCGCTTAGTTGTTGATTAATTGTCCAGGATATAGGCAAAGAAATAAAGAATATAACAGCTATTATTTGAAATAAATAATTATTAAGCCATTGCCTTTTTACTAGAATCATTAGCAAACCAATGATACTGATTAAGAGAAAACGTCGAGATGCCCATCCAGTATAAGCAGTTGATGTCCATGACCCTGCCAGCCCAATTGCTACATAGATACCGATTAATATTATACTCAAGGCAACCAGTCCACTAACTAGCAAATTTCCCAATTTATTCCATTGACCTCGGCATACATTAAGCCATGCTGGTGCTACCAGCAGAATTGACAAGAGGAGAGGAAAACCAGGTTGGAAAAGAAAAGGGGAAATAAGAATTAGTACAGCTATGATAGGCCGCCATTTTTGGGCTGAGTTAAATTCTTTGCATAGCCCTTCAACGACATAAATTAAACCAACCGTAACTACTAAATCATTGGCTCGATGGAGGGAAAGCTTAATTACCGTTGGACTGATAGTTACCACAGAGAATATAACCCCTATCACCACCAAGATTAGCATGGCTAAAATGCCGCCAATAATCTTGCGATCAGCATCGCTAATACTAGAAGTTCGAGTGATATAAAAAGTAAATAATATTAAAAAAGAAATAAACGGAATAAACCGTTCCTCGTGGCGGCTTGTAAACAGACCATAATCAACAGGATACCAATGAAAACTGCCAAATTTACTTAATTCAAACCAGATGTAATTAGGGAAAGATCCACCTGTAATATCGCTAGGATCTGTTACTGCAAACATCCAGATTGTAGCAAGTACTAAAAATAACCCACCAGCAGCCAGAATAGAAGGTTTTAGTATCTCTCGTGGTTTGCTCAGCAAACCACCTAATATAAATACTCCACCCATTAAGCCCATGGTTATGTGACAAGTGAAGGAACCTACAAGCAGGAGTGCAGAAAGGATAGAACGTCTCTGAAGTATCAGAGCAATAACAAATAGCCGCAGAGCGTCAGCAAAGATGTAATACAATCCCCAAAAAGTATTTTGCCCGAATCGGGCAAGGTTCATTTCCCGGGCATCGCTGGCAATGATCAGGACTATCACCAAAATTGATACGATAGTTGGAGCATTAGGTTTAATAGTTCGCGTCAAAGTCAGGATAGCTAATGAAAGAATAACGTACTCAAAGCCAATAAAAATGGGCAGTAAAGTCTCTGGCGGAATACCAAGAACCGCATAGGCCAAGGGATAAACTTGCATAATGGCGGATTTGGCATAAACCTCTATTCCACTGGGAAAGTCTTGGATAAAGTTGTGCGGGTTAAATTGTTTATAAACATACAGCATGGGAGAAAACCCACCCCAGGCATACCATATATCTATATTGCGTATTTTTTCCCACCATACAAATATCCCAAAGAGAATTAGGGCTGTATATTGTGGGGGTGGTGACGAAAATTTTCTAGCTAAGCGTGAAAGGTAAGGATATAGCATGAACCTATCAAATTAAATATATCTAATCAAATCAAAAAATTATATAGATCAGCACAAATACCACCCAGAAGAAGGAAAAGGATATATTTGTAATTTATAAATATTATTTCAAATCTGTTCGGTAGGGCTTTAGCGTAAAGTTTAACATATAGGGTTTTTGCTTAAGCAAGTTAGCTAGAATTAGCTCAACAAATCCTATTATATTTCCGAAAAATCTAATAGATTTTAGCGGAGCGTTAGGGCGACCGTATATTTGCTTAAAATGAGTACAATTGAGACCAAATTTTTCTTGTATCATTTGGAGGTAATTGGTTTTATCTAAAATATAAAATTGTCCTTGAGGAAACTGTTTTTTGAAAAAGTATTCTACTCCATCTAATCCAGGACAAGGCTCGACCAACGCAATTTCTCCTCCTGGAGATAATGCGTTTTTGGCTTTTTGAATAGTTGTGATAGGATCTCTAGTTCTATAAAAGACACCACGAAAAATTATCACGTCAAACTTAGTCTCATCAAAATTAATATGTTCTAGTTCACCTTGTTTACAAGTAAAGCCCATTTGAGTTAGCCTTTGTACTAAGGCTGGATGAATTTCAGTGCCCATAACATGGTTACCTAAATCTTGATAGATAGAAAGAAACTCTCCAAAACCACAACCAATATCGCATATCCGTAATCCTTTAGGTTCTAGAGTAATATAAGGAACTTGAAATACCGATAAAGAGAAAGTTTCAAGCAGTCTGGAGAGTGATAGGGGCTGATGTAAATAACGGAGGGTCTCTTTTATATATTTTTTGCGAATTACCTGAAGGCAGCTCTCATTAAAGTAGTTTAAGTCACTATAAGATTTTTGATATAGCTTTTCAAAAGCTGCAATTTCATAAATATGAGATGGGTAGGCGATGCCGCAATCTCTACAGTGATATAGTTTCCCGTAAATGTTGGGTAAGTTTCTGTTAGCTTCAGCAGTCTCATGATAGCTAATTGCGTGAAGAACTGGATGATTTGATTGTTTACAAAAAGGACATCCTTCCCTTTCGGTGAAAAAGTGGTTTTGTGTCATTAGCGAATACATTAAATAGAAGTTTATTTGAAAAACTATAAAAACTTAGTAACATTGATCGCATCTAGTACAAGCGGGAAAACGTTTATATTTTCTTAAATCCCGTCGCCAAGCTCTCATCTTCTCTCCATTCCAGATTTCCAGAAAGGATTGGTTGTGAATATTCCCAAAAGGGATGTAATAGCAGCGAGTGTAAGGAACCACTTCACCGCTCGCAATAATTTCGGCAATAAACCAATTGACCATGCAGCGTTGCTGACCCATAAAGTGAGTTGGTTTGTAAAAGTAAGTTTTCAATTCCTCTAAGCCAAAGGCGGGTAAAAATGCTACGCGGCGATCGCCTTTCGCCTGAATGGCTCGAATTTGTTCAGATAATTTAATTACATCAACTCGGTCTGGTTGGGTATCTTCATTTAAGCAATTTACTGTAGCGTTGTATTTATGTCCCCAAATCTGATTGTGGGTTTTAGCCATTTCTTCAGTCACGTAGGACATATAAGTGAAATTCAGGCGATCTATAGGAAAATCGGCCAGAGCCAAATAGTAAGCCTCTAAGGAATGATAGTTCATGTTGGTAATGGTGAAATTGACCAATACCTCCACGTTTTGTCCCTTCTGCCGCGCTAATTCCTTGAAAATAGTAATTCCTTCAGTAGAACGTTGAAAACTATCAGAGCGTCCTCGGATTTGATTATGCAAATCGGATGGACCATCAATACTAACGTTTAGGCGGGTTAGTCCAGCTTCGACTAATTCCTCTGCTCGTTTAGGCAAAATATACCCACCAGTTGTCACAGCTACATCAAGTCCGCGATGGCGTGCATAGGCGATCGCTTCTCCCAGAGGTTTGTATAATAGCGGCTCTGTACTGGTAATGGAGATGGTTGGTTCATAAGGAGCTACTTCGTCAATAACACTCTTGAAGCGTTCAATGGGAATTTCAGTAAACTTGCCATCTAGCCGCAGATTGGCAAAAAAGTTAGAGTCGGGGTTGGGGTTTCCGACATCACACATTTTGCAGCGCAGGTTGCAGACACTGTTAACGCTCCAATAGACAGTTAGAGGGGGTCTAGCATATCCCCCTGGAGAGAATATAAATGGTAGTGCCTGCCATACCAGTCGAGGGAGTGACAATTTCTGGCTCATCCCCGGATGCTTGGAGACGCTCAAGGCTTTTTTTAACTCAGCAATCATAATTTTCCCTCCGCTAGCTCGACTGTGCTTGATGCCACCTCTATAGAGTTGAGAATTTCAAGCCTCCCCAACCATGGCACTTCTTGCATCCAATCTAAGGGTAATGCCTCTAACTCTTGCTGTTGAAAGTAGCGGGAGGTCGCCATATGCGTTCCAATTAGCCGACGACAACGGTATAATTTACTTCCTTGATTTTGAGCTATAGGGGAACGGTCATTCACAATCCGGTCAGATACTAGCATCCTCTTGTCTTCAAGAACAATCTCACGGTATAGCGTAACAGGAATTTTTTCTTTGCCCGTCATTAAGTGACGGACAACCACTTTCCTGAATAACTCTGCTATCCATTCATGGCGCAACACCGTCATATTGAGCAGGCGCAACATTATGAAACGTCCTGGTGTCAGTTCATCATGGAGGGAACGATAAAAACTGGCACGAATTAGCAACCGCTGCTTTGAACTCTCTACTAGCTCACCTGAATCTGGCATCCGTGTCAACCAAGCCTGTCTTGACAAACCATCGCAGAGCAAGTAACCACTATCCTCATAGACTAGCTGCCAACACCCTTCCCAATCTTTCTGATAAACCACGACAACTCCACCTAGGCGATACCCGATATATACACATCTTTGTGGACTGCGGAAAATTGAGATGCCAGCTTTGGGAAATTCTACACTGGTGAGGTGAGTATCTTGGTTTTCACTTGAAGGAGTAGTTTCTTGGCTGTTGAGTACTCGTGCCGCATCAAGAGCATCATCAGCTAAGCGGATGGCATTATCAAAATCCAACCATGATGGTAAAGGTACAAGCTTATGGAACCAAGCATTTCTAACCCTTGCTGCCAGACCTTTATACGCCTCATTTCGCGCTGCTAGAATCTCAAAGGGGGAAGGATAAAGGAGGGCAGTGGAACGAGTACCTAGCATTGGATGAATGGCACCATCTGGCATTAAAACCTGAGCCACAAAGTCAGCTGCCTGCTCGACAATACGCCATAATTCAGGCTCATCAAGCAGTTCAGCACACTTGAGCAAATATCTAAGCGTGCGGCTCTGATAGCCGGGATCGGGTCCTTGATACTCCTGAAACCAGCCTTCTGTTGGTTCTAGTAGTGAGAGCAAGCGTTCGAGATAAGTCTTGCCCTTACAGCTTGCTCTATCATCTCCGGTATGAGCAGCGTAATAGAGTAATTCGTAGGCATATTCAGCGATATGGTTGGCAATTTCTCCATGATGCTCATCAGCATTTAAGGCAAAGGCGATCGCCCTCTCCATGATGCGATCTAGGCTTTTTTGCGCATTGGCTGATACCAGATAAGGGCTTTTTCTGACATAAATCAAAGTTGAAAGGATATCATAAATCACGCCAGGAGTCTTTTCATTCGGGTAGCATTGGTCAAAGCTACCATCCTTAAGCTGTATCCGCTCGCACCAATCTACATATCCTTCTAGTAAGGAGGGTAGGGTCGAGGTTCTACCCGTCACATGAGCGTATTCTACTGCTAGTTTAACGGCATATTGTAATGTTGCATCGCTAAAATCTTTTTTTTTCCAACCCCAATAAGCTCGATCGCAAGAACCGAAGGATGGTGAAGCAGGTTCTCGATTCCACATAGAAAACGCTTGCAGGGCTACTTGATTAAACTCAGTCAGATAGATGTTGGGCGATCGCATCTTCTAATGTCACTTTCAGTTGATTGAATTGAGCTTCAGATAAACGTCCTAGAAAAGGTAGGCGCAGCGAAGAATCTCGAAAAAGTCTGGCATTAGGGAAATCCTTCTGCTCTGTCATAGTAAAATAATCTTGAGGTAAGGGTTCGCCCGCCGAGAGGCATTCTATCCCCTTTTGTCTTAGACTATTAAGTACTTTAACCTTTAGATGGATATCCTTAAACCGAATAATTTGTCGGAGATGGACAGCGTTGGGATTGCAAAACACTGAAATATCTCGACAGGCTTGTGCAATTTTTGGCAAAGTTCCTAATTCTACAGCACGCTTCTGCGCTCTTTGGATATCATTGATCAAATTGGCAATTTGGCCATTCCAAAGTATGTAAATATCATCATCAGCTATCGCTTCNNCCTTCACATAAATAATCGCTATAAAGGGCTTTTTTGTCTCTTTCAACTGTAGCATCTAACTGCTGTATAAAAAAAGGATACAACCCAGTATATATTAGCATTCTCAATGCTAAACTTTTTACTAGAATATTAGTATAATATTTTTTACTAATTTTCACTTTGTAATTTACTAAGCTGAATGATTCTTTCGCGACTAATACTCCTCCACCTGTATCCAAGCCTTTGCCTAGCCCAAAACTATAAACAACTGCGTCAGCTGCTAAAACTAAATCAGCGATCTGTTCTTTGAAGCCAAGACCTTGAGCTAAGTCTAAGATTAATTTAATTTTATTTAATCGCTCTAAAAGGGGTTGCCATTCAGCCTGTAGATAACCGTACAGCGGAGAGATGGCGATCGCAACTGTATCTTCATCTATAGCTTGTAGATATTGGTGAGCGGAAGGAGTAGGATAGGAAAAATCTGAATCAACAAAACGAACTGTGAATCCTAGCTCCTTTAATAAATAGGGAACTACAGGGCAGATTTGGGCTGAGATTAATACATTTCCATTTTTAACTGTTTGTGCTAAGTATTTAAAATAGGCATATAAAGCTTGCCTACCCTTCTCAAAAGCAAATACTTGGGGAAAATTTACGCTTTGTTGGAGACTTGTCAGAAACTTAGCTTTATGATTCCCATAGGTATCTTGACTGCTAGCTGATGCCAGCCAGTTAAGCCAAGCAGAAATATCTAAATTTGGCTGGTAGCGAGGGATCATTGCTGCACTCGATTTATCCAAAATATTTAGCTATCCTAGCGCCCACTAGGCCTAATATATTAGGTGGCAAATAACTAAAAATCTCTCGAATCATATCGTAACGCCGATCTGAACTATCTGACAAACCATAATCGGCCTTGCCCCATGTATAGATCGGAATTGCTTCCTGTCGAGTTAGCCATTTCTTTTTGAAAAAGAGTAAGCTCTTTTGCTGTGGCGAATCACTCCCCAGATCGAATTCAGTAAATCCTCTGGCCATCAACCACTTGATTACGCTAAATAACATAAAATCATTAGGCCGGAAACCTTGTGAATCTTTACGAGATGCTGAATAGCCATAAATAGCTACTTTTTGTTGCAACAATATAATGGTTGCAGCTAGGTAGTCATGGCCTCGCCGAACTAAAAAAAACTTAAGTTCATTGGTTGGGTAAAGTTCAGCAGCCATGTTGCGGAAGAATACTAAGGGAAAAGGCGGCAATCCCAATGTCTTTTGAGTTTCTAAGTATAGTGAGTACCATAAATTGACACCATCGTTCACATTTTCCGGTTCCTCAAAAGTTAATGATGACTTTGTCGCTTGCCGAATCATATTTCTGGTTTTAGAACCAAGTTTTTGAAAAAATGTATCTATATCTAAAGGGCGGAGATCTATGTAACTGCGAATCCAGTAGTATCGCTCTTGCAGACTATGTAAATAGACTAAATCTGCGGGATATTGATTTAGGGATTTCAATTCTAGAAAAGCAGCCTTCATTTCTCTAGCAATGTCTTTACCTTTGGTGATTAGGGTAGTGAAAGATTCTGGGGAATCCCATAATATCCCGCCTCTATCTCTAAAAGGAACCGATACCAACCGACGAGATAGGGGTGATGTGACTAGGAAGAGGGGCAAACACCCAACTATACGATTATCAGTTACTGTCTGTGCCAATAGATACCAAGAGCGATAACCAAAACTTTTTTCAAAAATTCTTTTCCAGCCTAGAGAATGATAAATCGTAGAATTGGGATGAGCGAGAATATACTCTTGCCACAGTCTTTGATCTTCCTCACTGTCGGAGATAACTCGAACGACTATATTATCCTGGGCAGCGAGGTTAGGATTTGGCATAGACAAATTTAACAATTAAATTAAAATCAATGGCGGGAATTCCTAATGGCCAATAGCTTAGATACTTTTGAGTCATGTAACTGTCTAAAGTTTGGAGAACGGTATCAGCAAAGTTGGGATGTTCCCAACAAATAATTTTATCGGGGTTGATTTGGGTGTGCCTTTTGAACCAGCGACGGCTGGTCAAAAACCTACCGCCTCCCCACGCCAAACCTCCCTCACAGGGAATAGCGCCAATCAAGTAACCATTAGGCTTGAGTACTCTTAGAAATTCTCTTAAATAAGAAGATAAAGGATATAAATGCTCTAGAGAATAGAATGAGACAATGACATCAAATTGGTGATCTTTAAAAGGCAAGGAGCCTATTTTTCTACTGTCGAGTAGCGCGATTGAGTAGGGAATTCCTTTTTTTTCCAGCTTACGTGCAGAGCGTTCGAGCATATCTGAGCGAATATCTGCCATAAAGTAACGCTCAGGAAGCCCCTGCCAGCAAGCAATATGGTTAATATCTCCCGGCCCAATTTCCAGTACTGTCTTTCCTGTTATGTCCATCTGGGACATGACCTGATAGCCAGCATTATTTACGATAGCCCCTACAGATTTTTTTTGAGTTTCATCGTAAGCAAGGGGCATAATTTTTTCCCATTCCTGCCAGCAGGGATCGTTGGGTTGAACATGCAAACCGAAACGCTGGCGATCGCCAAACAAGGGCGCAGATAAAAAGTGAGGTAAGCGGTATCCCAGAGTGAAATATCTCATTTCTTACCACTCCGGCTCATCGACAGCAGGATTTCATAACCAGCAGCCCAGCCATAGTCCTCACTCATCACACGTTGATGCCAGATAACTGATGCAGTTCCGCGCACAGCCCTAATTTCATCTAGCCAATAGCTCATCTGTTGCTGGCGCTGATTATCGGTCAAATCCGCATAATAGTAAAGATGTGAGTCCATCAGCACCATTGGTAACACCTCCAAGTTCATAGGCTCTTGTGAATCCACGTACCAAGGATGATATTGCAAGGCCGCACCAGTGCGGAAACTAGGTCTATCATTGAATCCTAGGGTACTGTCCAGCAAAAAACCTGCCTCTTGCTGTGCTTTCCAAGTTCGTTCCCAACTAAAATAGAGCCAATGCTGGCGGCAACTTGTCACAGAGGCACCGAGAACCCCTTCCAATCGCTGGCGTTCCCATTGCATCAATTGGGGGTCAGCCCAGGCATTACATGATTGATGTAAGCCAATAGTCCAGCCACTACTGTGCAGCTGTTGTAATTGCTGTTTTAGCCTGGGGTCATCTGGGTTGTAAGCTGGATCGATGAGAAGTTCCTTAGGAGTCCGCTGCCACCCCCCTAAGCCACCATAGACGTTAAAATGGCTGCGAACGCCATACTTTTCTTCGAGGGCTGCGATCTCGTCAAAACACCAGTAATCATCCTGACTCACTAAGAATTTAACTGCACCAGTCAAGTGATTTAGTGCAGGATATAGCCGACCTTGAAGCAGTTGTCTGACAGCATTAAAGGAGTAAAACGCTGCCTGCTTGAAACGAATAGCGACAGTTTTAGCGATCGCATCCACGTCATGAGTGAGGATGATTTCCGGTTCGGGCAAGTTTCCCAGCAATAACTCTTCCCTGACACTCTGCTCCTTAGCTGCCCAACGTCTTAAGAATAGAGCAATACGATTTACCCAGGCACGCTCCCACAGGCGAGAGTCCCATCCTTTTAAGCGCAAGCTGTAGGAATGGATAGGGCCGTGTAACTGCTCAAATGCCTGTTCGGCTGAGCCATTCAAGTACCAAAAAATCACACTTAACCAATCAGTACGTCTCCAAGTTGGTTCCTTGCCCTCTAAAATTAAGTACATCGGCACTAGCAACTTTCCCCCTACACCAACCTCCTCAGACCAGTCCGGTAATTCTACAGCTTCCAACTGAGGGGGCAGTGGTTCTGACTTTAGGGATTGAGCCTGCGGTATCGGCAATTTCAGGATTTCTTCCTCCCTTCCAGGCCAATAGCGGGCTAAAACTGCTACAGCATAAAGACGTTCGCGATTGCTATCCATTAGACATCTATAAATTTTTGATGCCACAGTTCCAAACACAGAACTCCCCAAACTTGCCGTCCGAATTCGGTTTCACTCTTGATGAGTGTATCTAGAGCAGTTGGGTTGAACAGCCCGCGTTCCCTGCTGGCTTGACTGAACAAGATATCACCAACAAAGTCTTGCAGCGGAGGAGTTTTCAGCCACTCGTTGAGGGGCACCGGAAATCCCATCTTATCTTTCCTGTTCAGGATCGGTTCTGGAATTTGGGTCTTGACCGCCTGCTTCAGGATGTGTTTAGTCCTGCCGCCCTGGAACTTCATCGACGGTGGCATACTAGTCACCAAATCCACAATCCTAGTATCCAGCAATGGCACGCGAGATTCCAGAGACACGGCCATACTCACGCGGTCTTCGATTTGCAGCAGTGCTGGGAGCAGTGTTTTGAAATCGAAGTGGGTCATCTTGTTGATATAAGACTTAGTGTTGGGATAATTAAAAATGTTCTGAAAATCGGCGAAAACAGCCTCGCAGTTAAATTCGGCCTTCGCCTCAGCAGTCAGCAAATGCTCGATATCTGGAGTGCGAGCGATCAGTTGAAAGTAGCGAGCGTCCATGCTATCGAACAAGCCTTGCCGCCAGAACTGTTGCATTAGGGGGCGGTACTGCTGGAGCAATGGTAGGTTAGGAATGATGGAGGCGAGGGTGACGATGTGCTGACCCTCTTCTTGGGTCTCAAAAATTGCCCCTTTCAGGGCCTGCTCTAGATAGCCCACCAAATACCGAGCATAGCCGCCAAAAACTTCATCCCCTCCCTGGCCACCTAGAACCACCTTGACATGTTGGCTAGCTAGCTGGCTAACTCGGTACTGGGGAAACAACCCTGGTCCGGCAACGGGTTCATCCAGGGCATAAATTAGCTTTGGCAGATCCTCTACAAATTGTTGTGCCGTGGGCGTAACGGTGAGCAGTTCGCTACGGCTGGCTTCGGCAACGATTTGGGCATAAAAAGACTCATCATACTGCGCTCCTTCAGCGAACAGCCCGTGAAATAGCTTGACCGGAGAACCAAGGTATGCAGAGGCCACCATCGTTACGATACTGGAGTCAAGTCCTCCGGATAGATAGGCTCCTAGGGGCACGTCACTGCGCAGTTGGAGGCGAATGCTGTCTTCTAAGAGCGATCGCAGGCGATCTCTAAAGTATTCCTCGGTATGGTATTCGTCAATTTGGTAGTTAGCATCCCAGTAACAGGTGAGGCGATCGATTTTGCCACCAGTGCCTTTGAGGTAACAACCCGGTTCTAGCTTGCGGATGCCATGAAAGAGAGTGCGATCGCCCAGGCAAAACTGAAAGGTGAGATACTGTTGTATTGCTGCCCAGTCTGGCTTAGCCTGAATCTGGGGATGCACTAATAGCGCCTTAATTTCTGAAGCAAAGACAATTTCATCCTTGAGTTGGGCGTAGTACAGTGGCTTAATCCCAAACGGATCGCGTGCCAGAAGCCATTGCCCAGTATGATTGTCGAATAGGGCAAAGGCAAACATCCCGTTAAGCTGTGGGAGTGCTGACTCTCCTTCATGGATCAGGAGTTTTAGTAGAACTTCTGTATCTGAAAAAGTGCGGAATTGTACGCCTTGCCGAGCGAGCTTTTGCCTTAATTCTAGATAGTTATAAATTTCTCCATTAAAAACCAGCGTGTAGCGGTCATCTTCAGAATGCATGGGCTGTTGCCCGTAGGCTAGGTCAATAATTGCCAAGCGCTGATGGCCAAAGGAAAAAAGCCTTTCTGTGTGAATTCCCTCTCCATCGGGGCCGCGATGGGCTAAAGAAGCCATCATGCCTTTGACAATTGATGTCCTAGCCAGTTGTTCCGTTGCCGAACCCAAAATTCCACAAATTCCACACATGGCAGCGTTTCCTTACATGGGCAACCATCAAAAATCATACAGACGGACTGATTAAAAGGATACGAGCGTTTAATTCCCCTAATAATTACCTTTAATTTCAACGCTTAGTCAATACCTTTATTCATGCCTTACTTGATTGGCTTCTTTAATAATTTTCCCATAATTATTACGCCATCCTCCCCAAGGCCAATGGTACATTACTGTCATTACCATATAGCCTAGAGTCGTGATACTGCTCACCATCTTACTAGGACTCTGCTTCTGGTCATACCGCAGAACAAAAGGCACTTCAACGAACTTGGCTCCCAGTATCTGTAATTTAACTAACTTTTCTAAGGTACTGGTAAAGCCAAGCCCTTTCATCTGAATAAAATTATTGCCATAAAATCTAATGGCTTGTTTAATCAGCCCAGCTCGATAAGCTCGAAAGCCACAAGAAGAGTCGCGCACTCCTTTGATGCCAAAAAATAATTTCATAAAGATATTAGCACCATAACTGATGAACGCCCGATACTTGCTGACTCCTAACTGACCGCCTCCTGGTCGAAACCGCGAGGCAATAACGACATCATATCCTTCAGAAATTTTGGCAATTAAGCTAGGAATAAATTGAGGTTCATGAGTATCGTCACAATCCATCCGCACGATGATGTCAGCGGGTTGACAGATATCGGCAGCATATTCAAAGAGATCGCGAATGGATTCCCCTAATCCCCGATTAATTTTGTGGTAAACAATATCTAGTGGTAAAGATTGAGCGTACTCAGCCAGAAGTTCTCGAGTTCGGTCACTACTACCATCATCACAAACTATAATCCAGTAGTCCCAACCTCGCTCGTTCATCACCTGCTCGATCTTGGGGAGCAGGGCTGGCAGCGATTTTTCTTCGTTATAAGCAGGCAGTAAGATAACGATCACTTTGTTGAAGTTACTATCTTAGACGCAATTGGAAGCAAATCTTACCACTACTAGACGTATAATCCAACAAGGAATTGGAGAGTTAGCTGTCAAACCCTACAGGTGAGTTGGCAGATAACCCTGCAAAACTGCGTTATCCTGGAACGGATTTACTAGCACGCCGTCTGCTAGTCTAGGGCAAGACCTTACAGCAGCTTGCTGAAGATACTGGATGAAGTGCTATAAAGTTCTCCAGGATGGTAATAAAACAGATCGGCGGAAAACAATGAGCGTTGCAGGCGTTCTGATTCCAGTCTTAGCTATGGGAGTGAGGAAGTTAGAGTGAGCCAACTGAAGATCCCGATTTTGGATCTCAAGCCCCAGTAC
>DNXU01000448.1:48519-65585 GCA_003505715.1 Cyanobacteria bacterium UBA8803
TCCAGGCAGCGATCGCTGGAGTGCTTGAATCAGGTCAGTTTATCATGGGGCCAGAGGTTAAGCTGTTTGAGCAGGAGGTAGCTGCGTATTTGGGGGTGAAGCACGCGATCGCAGTCAACTCCGGGACTGACGCCCTAGTTATTGGTCTCAGAGCGCTGGGTATTGGTGAAGGAGATGAAGTAATTACCAGTCCCTTTTCATTTTTTGCTACAGCTGAATCCATTAGTAATGTAGGAGCAACACCAGTATTTGCCGATATTGACCCCAATAGCTACAACATCGAGCCAAGGGCTATTCAGGCCAAAATTACACCCTCTACCAAGGCAATTATGCCGGTTCATCTTTATGGGAATCCAGCAGCCATGGCTCAGATTATGGATATTGCTAAAGCCCATGGTTTAAAAGTGATTGAAGACTGCGCTCAATCTTTTGGGGCACGCTACTGCGGTACTTGTCTATCGTGCAACGGTAGTTGTCAAGAGAACACCCGCACGGCAATTACTGGCAAGCAAACAGGTACTATCGGAGATGTAGGAGCCTATTCATTTTTTCCTTCTAAACCTTTGGGAGCTTATGGGGATGGGGGGATGGTAGTGACTCAAGACGAGCGAGTGGCCGAGGTGGCAAGAATATTGCGGGTGCATGGAGCCAAGAAGAAGTATCAAAATGAAATGCTGGGCTACAACTCTCGCTTAGATACGATTCAAGCAGCAATTCTGCGAGTCAAATTACCCCATATTGATGCTTGGAACAAGGCGAGGCGTACTGCTGCCAAAATCTACAATGAACTCCTAGCGGATGTGTCTGATATTATCACACCAGGATTCGTCGATGGTCATGTGTTTCACCAGTATACAATTCGGATTACCGATGGCAAACGGGATCGGGTACAGCAAGCTCTCGCAGAACAAGGTATTGGCACAATGATTTATTACCCAATTCCGCAAGATCGCCTACCCATTTATAAAGGCCAGTATGCGACGAATTCGCTCAGCGATGAGCTTGCTGAGCAAGTACTAAGCTTACCCATTTGGCCAGACATCGGTTTAGAGTTGCAAGAGCTAGTAGTTCAAGCGTTGCGTAGCGCTTTGGTATGACTAGATTCCCTAACAGGCTCAAAAAGTTTTTGCCGAAGGGTAGCTTGACCCGCAACGTGGCAGTGTTAGCAGGTGGAACAGCGCTGGGGCAAGGATTGGTAATTTTGTGTTCTCCACTGCTGACTCGGCTCTATACTCCTGAAGATTTTGGCGTCCTCGCGGTTTACATCTCAATCCTTGGCATTTTAGCTGTTGTAGCTTCATTACGTTACGAGATGGGCATTCCTCTCCCAAACAACGATGAGACAGCAGTTAACCTTTTAATCCTTTGTCTGACCATTGTCTTTGGGATAAGCCTACTTACGCTTTTTGGGGTCTGGTGTCTCAAAGACCAAATTGTAGCTTGGACTAACGTCATGGCTTTGCACCACTACCTGTGGTTACTGCCGATTAGCATATTGGGAATTGGAATCTACCAAGCCTTTAATTACTGGGCGATCAGAAAACAAGCATTTTCTCAGATTGCCAGGACTAAGTTAAATCAGAGTTTAGTTCTAGTGATAACTCAGGTAAGTTTTGGCGTTCTGGGCTTTGGCCCAATTGGACTTTTGCTCGGTCAATTACTGGGTCATGTTACAGGGACAAGTACACTAGCCAGCTTGGCTTGGCAGAATACTCGCAAAACTCTTAAGACAGTTAGTTTAAACAGTATCTTTTTGGTGGCCAAGCGATATAAGCGATTCCCCATCCTTTCAAGTGGTGCAGCATTGTTGGATGGCTTGGGATCGCAGCTTCCAACCCTGTTTTTATCAGCCCTTTACGCACCTCAAGTTGCAGGATTTTGGGCCTTAGGGCAACGCATTGTTGGACTGCCAGCTAGCTTGGTAGGCTACTCGGTTGCTCAGGTCTATCTGGCGGAATCTGCACGACTTGCTAGGGATAGTCCTGAAAAGCTCTTGGGTTTGTTCTGGAAAACAGCGAAAGGTCAATTGCTCATAGGCTTGCTTTTAATTGTGCCGTTAGCCTTACCAGCTCCTTGGACATTTCCTCTTATTTTTGGCAAGAACTGGAAAGAGGCAGGTTTATACGTTCAAGTTCTTTCTCCAATGTTCTTGTTAGCATTCATATCTAGTCCTCTCGGAGGAGCACTTGATGTTCTTGAGCGTCAAGATTTACATCTCCTAAGGGAAATCACAAAAATTTTTCTTGTAATTGGAGCTATGTCATTAGTCAATGCAAATGACGGGAAACCTTTAATAGCCATTATTTTTATGGGAATTGCTTTATCAATAGTATTTATATTAAATTTAGGATTGGTTTGGTATTCAATTAAAAAAGGCTGTTTTTCTAAGACAAATAATGCTTGAATTATATTGATAATTGATCTTAAAGGTTGGTTGGGGTTCTTTAACTATTTTATTTGATGGGTAAAATTTACAAATGGGGTGATTAAATGTGTGGCATTGCTGGATTAGTTGTTTTTCCTGCTCAAGAAATCCAAAAAGAAATCGTTGAGGAGTTACTAGATCGCCTGCAACATCGGGGGCCGGATGATCGAGGAGTACTAATTTTTGGACGAGATGGTGTAAAAGCTGCACCTTTAATTACGGAAAGTGTAGAGGGAGAAGTCCTGCTCGTTCATCACCGTCTTTCTATTCTGGATTTGTCTAAGGCTGGCTGGCAGCCAATGTCAAGCCAATGCAAGCGCTACCACATTGTTTTTAATGGCGAAATTTACAACTACTTAGAACTCCGCGCTGAGCTTGAGGCTCATGGCCATATTTTCCACTCGCACTCCGACACCGAGGTGCTGCTTACTGCTTACAGCCATTGGGGTGTAGAGTGCTTAAATCGTCTTGTGGGAATGTTCGCCTTTGCTATTTTAGATACCCAGGAACGCAAGCTATTTTTAGCTAGGGATTTCTTTGGGATCAAGCCTTTGTACTATACTCTCTGGCAAGGCGGCTTTGCTTTTGCTTCGGAAATCCATCCACTGTTAGATTTTCCAGGCGTGAGTCGTAAGGTCAATCCTCAGCGACTCTATGACTACTTACGCTTTGGGCTTACCGATCGCGGTGGAGAAACCCTTTTGGCCGATATCAAGCAGTTGTCCGCAGCTCATTATCTTGAGATTAAGCTGGATAACCCGATGCCGATCGAGCCATTGTGCTACTGGCAAGTTGACCTCAATAAGCGTGCCGATCTTTCCTTTGATGAGGCAGCAAATAGGCTGCGCGAACTGTTCTTAGAAAGCATCAGACTTCACCTCCGTAGTGATGTACCAATCGGTACAGCGTTGTCAGGAGGTATTGACTCTTCTGCGATAGTGATGGCAATGCGTTATTTGGAACCCAGTCTAGAGATTCACACTTTTAGCTACATTGCCAGCGATCCAGCATTGAGTGAAGAAAGATATGTAGACATTGTCGGCAAATCTGCTCATGCGGTGATGCATAAAGTCCAACTTGAGTCTAGAGAGCTGGTAGCTGATTTTAAATATCTCATCCAAGCTCAAGGAGAACCTTTTGGCAGTACAAGTATTTATGCTCAGCACCGGGTATTTGGTTTAGCTCGTGAGGCTGGCATCAAGGTAATGCTTGATGGTCAGGGTGCAGATGAAATTTTGGGAGGATACATTTGTTATAAGGGTGCTCGTTTAGCTTCTCTTTTAAAGCAGAATCGGTGGGCTGAAGCTTATCAATTCATGCGGGTAGCTTCTGCAACGCCAGGGATGGGTAGCTGGCTATTATGGCAGTGGGCAATAAATTATATGCTGCCCACTCAAATACAAGTGCTTGGTAGACAACTAGTAGGTAAAGACCTCAATCCACCTTGGTTAAACACATCCTGGTTCAAAGAACGGAACACAAGCCCATCTCTGTTTGATTACACAGGTAATAAAACAGTCCTGAGAGAATCGCTTTATGATAGTCTGAGGGAAACTTTACCCAGCCTCCTACGATATGAAGATCGCAATTCGATGGCGTTTTCTATTGAGAGTAGAGTACCGTTTTTGACGCCTGCACTAGTATCTTTTATGTTTGCATTGCCGGAAGAGTATATAGTTTCGCCGGATGGCACATCTAAAGCAGTATTTCGCCGAGCTATGAAGGAAATCGTACCGAATTCGATTTTAGATCGAAAGGATAAAATTGGTTTCGCAACTCCTGAATTCTCCTGGTTGAATTCCTTAAAACCATGGGTTGAATATACTCTCCGCTCTGAAGTAGCTGCTCAAATCCCAGCCCTTAACTGTAAGAAGTTAGAGCAAGAGTGGAATTTAATATTAACTGGGAAAAGATTATTTAATTTTAATGCTTGGAAATGGCTCAATTTAATTGAGTGGTCTAGTCAGTTTGAGGTTATATATGAGTAAGAATATAAATAACCAAATTAATACAAAATATTTTAGTCAAAAAAGCAGTATGTTCTTATCAGAACTGATGCTAGCTGGACAATGCATCTCTATAAAGAAGAATACCTTGCTTAACTTGAGTAATGCTTTTATTTTAAAGATTGCTTTAGATTTAGCTAGTTATTACATTCTGGCTGAACGCTACGCTCCGTTTACTCTAAAACTCAGTCTAAATTTAGGCAAATTGGTAGAGTCTTACATTTTACTAAGTGTAATTGTACTGACTATGCCCAGGAATCAGCAACGTATTTCGACTGTAATAATTTGGCTCTTCCTAATCTTGTCTTACATTCCAGAGCTGACTGTCTATGGCCTTGGAGATCAAGCACGACATTGGATTTATGCAATAACTACCTTTTGGCTACTTATTTTCAGCTTTGTCAGAGTTAAGACTAGGTTCTTTAAAATTTTATATGTAAAGGGTGCAGATCCACTTTCAATTATTTTTATTTCTGTTATACTAGTTTATACTCTTCTGGTGATTTTTTCAGTAGATGGTCTTACTCCTACAATGGATTTTGTAAAGATTTATGAAAATAGAGAAATATTCGGAACAGTAGCTCTACCTCTTGCTAATTATGTGATTCGCTGGACTGCGTTGGTAATAGATCCATTCTTAATGATTTTTTTTCTAATTAATAAAAGGTATTTTTATACATTTGCAATCTGCTTATTCCAATTCCTATTATTTGCTTTCCTGGGACAAAAAATATTTCTCTTTTGTATTCCTTTTGTAATTGGATTAGATTGGCTAGTTAAAAAACGAATTTTTAATTTTTATTTAATTTGTTTTATATTTGCAGTCATAATTTCAGTCAGCTCTCTGTCTTTTATCTTATGGAAAGAAAGTTGGCTTTCTTCTATTTTTACTAATCGACTTTTAGTGTTGCCAGCATGGATATCATTTAAGCACTATGATTTTTTTTCACAGCATATTCCTACTTACTTGAGCCACAGTATATTTAGTTATTTCATAAAATATCCTTACGATATTCTACCTTGGTTTATTATTGGAGAGGTTTACTTTGGTTATCCTAGCGTTTCAGCTAACACTGGCATGATTGCAGATGCTTACATGAATTTTAGATTTTTGGGAGTACTTTTGTTAGTACCACTATTAGTAATTACGCTCAGATGGATCGACCAAACCACTAAATTTCATAACTTTAGACTTGTTCTAGCATTAGTTAGTATGCCTATGTTTACATTATTGGCTAGTGGATTTTTGACTTCTATTTTAACCACTGGGTTAGGCGTAGCAATCCTGTTTTTACATATTCTTCCCCAAAAACAAACTTTCAAATAAGCAAAATTAAAATACTCTTTAGATATTTACAGATGAACGATGCTATGCGAATATTAGTAATTTTTGAGACCTTTTCCAAGAATATGGGTTACATGGGTAATATGCTGCCCAAATACCTAGCTCGTCTTGGTGTAGATGTCCATGTGATGACTATGGATTTACCTCACAATTACTATCTCAAGAGCTTTAATAAAACTTACGGTGATTTTGCAGATTCGACAGCACTTTCAGCAGGGACTACAGAAATCTATGACGGCTATACCCTACATGTCCTACCTCATAAGAGAGTACTAGGATATATGCGAATGGTCGGTAGCTGGAGCAAGCTTCGGGTTATTCGCCCTCATATCGTGCAATCTCTGCCGGCAATTGGATGGATTCCGCTAGATGCATCACTTGCTCAACCATTCCTTAGATATAAGCTGTTTACAGGAAGCCATACTACAGCAAGTACTTTTCCTCTGGCAAGAAGAGAAGCGCCCATTTGGCACAAAGAACAGCTCAAGTGTTTTGTAACCCGAACAGTGCCAGGTCGCTTAGTTAGTTTTGCCACACAGAAGTGTTATTGTCCTACTCAAGATTGTGCAGAGATTGCATGGCGTTTCTTTGGGGTGCAACGGCAGAAGGTTGAAGTGATGCATCTGGGTGTAGACACTGATTTTTTCTTTCCAGTTACCTCAAAAGCTACCGCTCAGGAGCGAGCAGCTTTGCGACAACAGCTTGGGTTTAGTGCAGATGATATTGTATGCATATACACGGGTAAGTTTACCGAAGAGAAAAACCCCCTAATACTTGCCAAAGCTGTAGCACAACTACGCTCTAAGGGAGAATCCTTTTGTGGTCTCTTTATCGGTGATGGTATCCAAAAGGAGGCAATTCAAACACATCCTTGGTGTAAAGTATTAGGATTTATGCCATTTCAGCAACTAGGTGTTTACTACCGTGCTGCCGATATTGGTGTTTGGCCAACTAATGAAAGTACCTCAATGCTAGATGCTGCTGCCTGCAGACTCCCACTCATTGTAAGTGATGGTATTATTGATCGCGCACACGTAGAAGGCAATGGCCTTGTATACAAAATGAATGATTTGGATAGTTTGGTGAGTGCTTTACTGAGTCTTCGCACTTCAGAAGTCAGGAACCGCCTAGGAGTTGTGGGTGCTGATAAGATGGCTCGTTATTACAGTTGGGATGCGATCGCAAGGCGCAGACTTAGTGACTACGACGCTGCCTTAGCCTCCCAGAATGACAAATCATGAAAGTTCTCACTGTTATTGGAACTCGACCACAGTTTATTAAAGCCAGTGCAGTCAGTAGAGTCTTACGGGAAAGAGGCCACAAAGAATTATTGGTACATACAGGACAACACTATGACCCTGAGATGTCGCAAATATTTTTTGATGAGTTAGGAATCCCAGAACCGGATATCAATCTGGGAGTTGGTTCGGGTACCCATGCGGAACAGACAGCTGGAATGCTCATTAGTTTAGAGGGTACAATTCAGGAATACCAACCAGATTGGGTAGTGGTTTATGGAGATACAAATTCTACACTCGCAGGCGTATTAGTTGCCGCCAAGCTATATGTTCCTGTTGCCCATGTTGAGGCAGGATTGCGCTCGTTTAATCGACAAATGCCTGAGGAAATTAATAGGATTGTTACCGATGCCATCTCTAATTTATTGTTCGCACCAACTGAAACAGCCTCTATAAATCTTCATAAAGAAGGTGTTCCGGCAGAGCGCGTGTATATTGTGGGCGACGTGATGTATGACGCGGCACTTCAATACGCTGCGAAAGCAGATCGGCATAGTCAAATTTTAGATAACCTAGGTCTGCGTTCAAGAGAGTACATTCTAGCAACAATTCATCGTGCTGAGAATACAGACGATTCTAGACGGCTTAGTTCGCTTGTGGAAGCGCTCTACCAAGTTGCGTCTGCTTGGCCGATCGTTTGGCCGATACACCCACGTACTCGTGCAGCACTCAACAGAGATGGACTTTTAGAGCAGGCAGAACGAGCTATTTGTTTAATTGACCCAGTTGGTTACCTAGATATGGTTCAGTTAGAAAAGAGTGCAGTGTTAGTTGCCACTGACTCAGGCGGGGTGCAAAAAGAGGCGTTTTTTTATCGAGTACCTTGCGTAACCTTACGTGATGAAACCGAATGGATAGAACTAGTTGAACTGTGTTGGAATCGATTGTGCCCACCAACTTCTGTAGAAAATTTAGTTGAGGGTATAAGATCTGCAGTAGGAACCATCGGATGTGAAGGCAATCCTTATGGTAAAGGTGATGCTGCACAACGTATCGTGCAGATTTTGACAAGACATAGCTGAAAAAGATAAATTAAATAATAAATAAGGATTATGGGGTTAAAGTTAAATCTAAAAACTTGGGTAATTGAACGATTATATTTACCTTTCAAAGTTATACGTTATTTAGAGAACCAAGCCTACAGCTTGCACTATCGCTCAATTGCCTCTATTCACAAAGATGTAAAGTTTGTATCTCGTGGCAGAATTTATAATATCTGTAACCAGCGTGAGGCAATAAAGCTGGGAGCTAACACAATAATTTGTGGTGAATTATTAACCTTTGGTCATGGAGGTAGTATAGAAATTGGAGAATGGTGTTTTGTAGGTGAAGGCTCAAAAATTTGGTCTGCCGAGAAAATAAAAATCGGAAATAGAGTCTTAATTTCTCACAATGTTAATATTCATGATACCAACAGCCATCCTTTCAACGCTCAGGCGCGGCACCAGCATTACGTAGAAATAGTTCAGCGAGGACATCCGCGAACAGCTAATAATATTGTTTCATCCCCTGTGATTATTGAAGATGATGTTTGGATTGGTTTTAATTCAATAATACTACGAGGAGTGAAAATTGGGTATGGTAGTATTATTGGAGCAGGTAGTATAGTTACCAAGGAGGTGCCACCTAATAGTCTATTCATTAACAATAAAGTACAAAGGAAAATTGATGAAAGCGATTAAAGATAGCCGATTTTTTGAAACTATTGTCAATTATTACGTGCGCTCGCCTTCGGTTACATTATGCCGTATACCTGAACTTGAATTGTTGAGTCAAATTCAACTAGAACGACCCGTTTTAGATCATTGCTGTGGAGATGGTTACATTGCAGCAACTGCATTTTCCAAAACTATTATTGATGCAGGAGTTGACATTAATAATGAACAATTGGCTGCTGCACAGCAGCGTGGTAACTACAAAAGACTTGAGCGTGCTGATGCCGGCGTAGCCTTGCCCTTTAGCGATGAAGAGTTTGCGACAGTTATCAACAACAGTGGCATTGAACACATTCCAGATTTAGAGGTTGCTATAGCAGAAATTGCACGAGTTTTAAAGGTGGGGGGAAAAGTTTACTTAAATGTACTGAACAGTCGCTATTTCGACAGATGGCCGTTAAATCCAGAAACAGCAATAATTTATAAAAAATTTCAACCTTTTTATCATGCTCTTAATGAGGAGGATTGGCGTGATATATTAGAACAGCACAATTTAAAAAATGTAACGTTCACGGATTATTTGCCAGAGTCTACATCCAAGATGCTGGCAAGTCTCGATTATCGCTACAGTGCTCATTATTTCCGGAAAAGAATTTCACCTTTATTGATACTAGAGCGATTTTTGCCAACATCATGGTTAATACAACGTTGGCGTAGTATGCTTGAGAATCTTCCTTGGGAAGCTACACCCGGTACAGGTAGCGGTTTCCTGATCTGTGCAACTAAAGCTGAGGTGTAGAGCGTGGAATATAGCACTTGGGAAGAGGCAGTTAGTTGGCTGATGGCACAGCCAGATAAACAGGAAATAGTACGGGACTGTTACTACGATCTGCCTCTCAAAGCTACGGCAGACCGCTACTGGCACAGCCCAGAATGGCAAGCAATCAAAAAATTTTTTCCCTCACAGCCAGGATATGCCCTTGACTTGGGAGCTGGTAATGGCATTGCCAGCTATGCTCTTGCCAAGGAAGGTTGGCAAGTCCAAGCTCTTGAACCCGATCCCAGTAACTTGGTAGGATGCGGGGCTATCCGCCAGCTAGTCGGAGAAACAGAGTTAACGATAGAGGTTGTCCAAGGAATTGGCGAAGATCTCCCTTTTGAGAATCGCACGTTCAACTTAGTATTTTGCCGACAAGCGTTACATCATGCTCGACACTTGCAGTCATTATGTACAGAGATCCATCGCGTTCTCAAACCTAGGGGAGTATTAGTGGCAGTAAGAGAACATGTAATTTCTTCCCAGCGTGACTTACCTAAATTTCTAGAGTCCCATCCTCTTCATAATCTTTATGGAGGAGAAAATGCTTATAGGCTTAAAGAGTATTTAGGAGCGCTAAAGTTAGCTGGGCTGCAAGTAGAACAAGTAATCGGGCCTTTTGATAGCGTTATTAATTATGCCCCGTTGACAGAGAAATATATTAAGGATGAGTTGAAGAAAAGATTTAATCGCATTCCGGGTGGTATGATTGTCAGCCAGTTGGTTTTGGGCGATCGCTTCTTTAAGCCGTTCCTACAGGTACTTTCTAAGATTGACCAGCGACCAGGACGGCTTTTCAGCTTCATTTGTTATAAGCTGGAGGATTAAGCCTGATGGCAGTGGTTTGGATAACAGGTGCCTGTGGCTTCATTGGTAATAACCTAGCCCGCCACCTGGCACAACAGGGTTACCAAGTTTTGGGAGTTGGTCATGGAGCATTACCTCCAGAGATGGCAGCTGACTTGGGTCTATCCTATTGGATTAACGGAGAAATTGAAGGCTCAAACTTGCAGCAGCTGCTCGATCGATCGGGCGTACCTGATGCGATCTATCATCTCGCCGGAGGCAGTTCAGTTGGCTTATCCGTACAAGCTCCTGCTGAAGATTTTCGTCGCTCTGTAGTCTCCACAGCAGCACTACTCGAATGGATACGAATCTATATAGCAGAGACAAAATTAGTTATCAGCTCTAGTGCAGCTATTTATGGCAACGGTCATATAGATGCGATCGCAGAGGATGGATATTTTACCCCTTATTCTCCCTACGGCTTCCACAAGCGTACTGCCGAGTTACTATGCGAATCTTATGCCCACAACTTTGGCCTGCGGATAGCCATTGTAAGATTATTTTCTGTCTATGGTCCAGGCTTGTACAAACAGCTCCTCTGGGATTTATGCTGCCGTTTAAATCAGTCACCTTCCTTACTCATGCTTCACGGAACTGGCAAGGAAATTCGCGACTGGCTCTATATAGAAGATGCTGTACGCATCTTGATAGCTACAGTGAGCAGTGCTTCTTCAGCTCCCTTTATTGTAAATGGTGGCACCGGGATTGGTACTTGTGTAAGAGATGTAGCAACTCTGCTTTGCCAAAGCTGGGGGCAGTTCCCCGATTTAAAATTCTCTGGCCAGAATCGAATTGGCGATCCGTTCTCACTGATAGCCGATACCAGTCGTCTTCAGACCCTTGCGTTTGTTCCCCAACACACACTAGCATCAGGACTGAAAGAATATGTTCGTTGGTTTCGGCAAAGAAAGGTACATGAGACCCACATATGAGTAAAGCAAAGGCTATCATCATTAACCTGTCTACCTCTGGTAGCCGATTAGGCGGTGCCGCGATTGCTGCTGAGTGGCACAGTCGCTTCATTGCTGCCAAATTCCCTGTTGAACTTTGGCGAATGTGGGACTACGACCAAGAATTTTACCTAGATAACTTAAAGATTCGGCAATACACTACGAAAGTTAAATTAGGGCTACTAGGTAAATTGCTTCCCAAGCAGGCCAAAGCTTTTTTTTTAGATAGTGACATTTTAGATAACCTTCTCATAGACTCTCCTGATATTATCCATTTGCAAAATCCTCTTCCAGCTCTAGCTTTTGAAAGGATAGCTTGTAAAGCTCATGAAGCAGGCATTAAAGTAGTAGTTTCAACCCATGGCTTTTATGAAGTTATGAACTTAAATTACACTCTTAATTTCTCTAAGCGCTGGGCTTGGCAACGCGGAATTACCAAACCGATTCTGAGAAGCACACGTTATATAGATGCTGTTTTATCTGGTTACCCTGCTGAAAAAAAGATGCTGATTAATATGGGATTAAATGAAAATATAATTCATTTAATCCCCAATGGTATCAACCCTTTTTTCTTAAGCAAGCCTTCAGATGAAGAATGTAATCTAGTTCTAAAAAGATTTAATATTTTTAAGGAAAAGCCCATATTACTGTTTATTGGCAATCATACCCTTAACAAAGGATTGGATACAGTATTAAAGGTAGCATCTAGTTTATCTAAACCTGCCTTCGTAGTTATCGGAGGTAGATTAGCAGATCCTGAGGAACCTTTACGATGGAAGAAGAAAATTCCACCAGCCAAGCAAGTAGAAGTGATTTTTACTGATTTTTTAACTCTAACCGAGCAAAGGGCACTTTATCATCTGTCTACAGCTCTTCTTTTTCCTAGTTTGGCGGATACCCTACCCTTAACTATTTTGGAAGCAATAGCTAGTGGATTACCTGTTATTGCTTACGGGGTTGGGGGAATTCCATTTCAACTAGCAAATGATTCCGGAATTGTAATTGCACCTGGAGATATTCATAGTTTTAAGTCAGCTGTAGAGTATCTGTTGGTTGATGAAAATGCTAGACAGAAATTGATATTCAATGGCAAAGAAAGGCAAAAGGAATTATTTTCTTGGGAACTAGCTGCAACACAAACAGTAGAGATTTATGAAAAATTATTAGTTGGAAGGTCAACGAGCTAATGGCAACTTAATTTATTTATATAAAAAATCATGAAAATATTGTTAATCACTGACCATTTTTATCCCGATCTTTCTAGTGGTGGACGTTTGTTAACCGATTTAGCATTAGGTTTAGTCGAAGCTGGCAATCAAGTACAAGTTATCACAGCTTCGCCAGATGTCAATACGGCAAAAATTCAATTACCAAATGGGGAGTTTTTTGGAGTTAAAATTGATAATATTAGGTTGAAGAATTTATCAAAATATAATCTCAAGGTGCGGGTAATATATGAAATTTTATTTTGCTTAACAGTTTTTTTCCGAGTTTTATTTTATTCGAGTGCAGATGTAATATTTACTCTATCTAGCCCACCTTTCTTGCCTTATTTTGTTGCATTTTTATCAAGATTAAAACGGATACCATACGTTTATGTAGTAATGGATGTTTATCCAGATATTGCAATAAATTTGGGGTTACTAAAACCAAATTCAAAAATTGTTAAACTTTGGGATTGGATTAGTATATTAGCGTTAAGAAATGCTACTCGTGTAGTGGTTTTAGGCCGCTGTATGTATAATGTGATTCATAAAAAAATGGCAGGCAGCGCAGTCCCAATAGATATCATCCACAATTGGTCGAATGCTGAAAAAATCCAGCCTCTACCAAGAGCTATAAATCCATTTTTTATTAATAATCCTCATTTAAAAGAAAAATTTATTGTTCAGTATTCTGGAAATTTAGGCAGATTTCAAGACTTTGAAACAATCCTTGGCTCTGCCGAAAAACTCAAAACCAATTCGTACATTCATTTTTTAATCATTGGTGAAGGCTTTCAACGCGAGTGGTTGTTAAATGAAGTGGAAAGGCGTAGTTTGAATAATGTAACCTTACTGAGTTTTCAACCCCAGGAAGAGTTAGTGTATTCGCTCAATGCGGCTAATGTAGCATTAGTGACTCTCAAACGTGGAGCAGAAGGGCTAGGAGTTCCTAGTAAGTTCTATCCTATACTAGCAGCAGGCAAACCAGTGTTGGCAATCATGGCAGAATGGGCAGAAGTTGCTTTAACAGTAAAAGAATTTGCTATAGGTATTGTATTAGAGCAGGACAATATCGATTCTTTAGCCGGAGCTATTAACAAATGGTCGAGTGACCCAGAAGAGTTAGATAAGATAGGAAAGCGCTCACGCGATCTATTTTTGCAACGATTTGACAGATCCTACGCAATTGAGGCTTACCAAAAGTGTTTGCACCTAGCAGTAAGCTTAGAAGAATAGATAATGGAAATACGGCTTGCCAATATTACTACGGACTTAAGCGATATTGTCCGAATCCACATAAGAGCCTTTCCAGGTTTCTTTATGACCGACATGGGATCTTCTTTTTTACAAGAGTATTATCAAGCCGTATTGGAATTCTCGGAAAATCTTTCGTTAATTGCAATTAAAGATAATAAAGCAATTGGTTTTGTGGTAGGTTTTGGTAATCCTCCTGCCTTCTATAACTTTTACCGTGGCCGTTATAGCCGTTTAATTAGAGTAACCCTATTAGCTATGCTACGTAATCCCAGCCTGATCGGCAGAGTCCTGTCAAATGCTAAGCGGATTTCTTCAGTTCAGGGGAGCCAATTAGAGGTGGAGTTATCATCAATTGCTGTAGACCCTACTTTCACCGGAGTTGGTCATTTACTCATTACCGCTTTCGTTGAGCTGGCTCGCTATCGTAGATATCAAAGTATTTACTTAACAACAGATGCAGAAGGAAATGACCGTGTAAATGATTTCTATACTAGACAAGACTTTTTCTTGGAAAGCAATTTCCTATCAGGTCAGCGTAAAATGAATCAGTATCGTATGTTCCTCTAAAGAATTTTAATCCTACTCTTAAGTTAAAAATGACTAATTTCTTACCTTTTGCATTGCCAGAAATTGGCCAAGAAGAAATCGATGAGGTCGTTGATTCATTGCGATCTGGTTGGCTGACCACTGGACCAAAAACTAAACGCTTTGAACAAGACTTTACTGAATTTCTAGGAGGGGATATAGAATCAATATCCATCAACTCAGCTACTTCAGGACTACACCTTGCTCTGGAAGCACTAGGCATCAGTCCGGGAGATGAAGTTATCACCACACCTTACACGTTCACTGCTACTGGTGAAGTAGTCCGCTACTTAAGTAGCAATCCTATTTTCGTGGATATAGACCCAACCACCTTTAACATAGACCCTGCAAAAATAGAGGCAGCAATTACACCCCGCACTAAAGCTATCTTAATTGTCCACTTTGGCGGACTGGCCTGTGAAATGGAGCCTATCCTGAAAATCGCCCAGAAACACGGCTTAAAAGTAGTCGAAGACGCTGCCCATGCTATCCCTACGACCTATCAGGGTAAATTAGTGGGAACACTAGACAGTGATGTTACCGTCTACAGTTTCTATGCTACCAAACCCATTGCCACCGGGGAAGGGGGCATGTTAGTCACTCGTAACCCCGAAATTGCCAAGCGCTGCCGCATCATGCGCCTTCATGGCATCAGTCGCGATGCCTTTGACCGCTACACCTCAACCAAACCAGCATGGTACTACGAAATAATTGCTCCTGGTTTTAAATACAACATGACTGACTTAGCTGCCTCTCTGGGCATCCATCAGCTTAAAAAAGCCTGGACATTTCAGCAAAAACGAGCGGAAATAGCCAAACGCTATGATACAGAACTCGCCAACTTACCCTTACTTCTGCCACCCACACCCAAAGATGGTGACGTACACTCATGGCATCTGTATGTCATACGCTTAGTCGATCTTGCTAAAATTAGCCGGGAAGCTTTCATCGAACAGATGGCTGCCAGAGGAATTGGTTGCAGTGTTCACTTTATCCCCCTACACCTCCACCCCTATTGGCGAGATACCTACTATCTCAAACCCCGTGATTTTCCCTGTGCTCTATCTGCCTACGAGCGTGCAGTAAGTTTACCCATCTATACGAAAATGACAGAAGCAGACCAAGAGCGTGTCATCAACGCCGTTAAAGAAATTTTAAGTGTGTGAGTGTGAGTATTATGATAGCCAAGCGTGTGTTTGACTTATTCTTTTCCCTAGTTAGCATTGCAATCCTTCTGCCTTTATTCGTGGCGATCGCAGCCTGGATAAAATTGGATTCTCCCGGGCCTATCTTCTTCCGACAAATTCGGATTGGGCAATTTGGCCACGAATTTACCATCTATAAGTTTCGTACTATGGTTGCTAATGCCGAAGCATTGGGAAAACAAATCACAGCTACTCATGACCAACGCATTACCAGAAGCGGGCAATTTCTCAGAAAATACAAACTTGATGAACTGCCACAGCTATTTAACGTTTTAAAGGGTGAAATGAGTTTTGTCGGCCCTCGCCCAGAAGTCCCCAAGTATGTTGCCCTATATACTACAGATCAGCTTCGAGTTTTAGAAGTACCGCCAGGTATAACTGATTTAGCCTCAATTCAATTTCGTAATGAAGGCGATCTACTAGTTAATACTCCCAATCCTGAAGAAATCTATATTCAGGAAATTATGCCTCAAAAACTAGAGCTAAATAGACAGTACATCACTCAAGCTAGCTTGGGTTTTGACTTGCTGCTTATTCTTAAAACACTTTGGCAAGTAATAGCGGTATAGAGGATATTTATACTTGATACAATTACCAAGCTACCACGATTGACATACTAGCTTCCATACTACAAATTGATGTGCGGAAGGTGGATTCCATCAGACCCAACGCCCAACTCTTCTTATTCAGGCGGATCGCATTCCACTCTAAAGCACGTCCGCAAATGCCGGACGCAGCCGCTGATAGCACCACAGTCCCCCCAAAAACACTCCAACTGATATCACCACAGCCACTCCCCACTCTCCCCAGTGAGTCACCTCTCCTGCTAAAACCAAATCCCGATAAAATTCTGTAATCCCCGCCAGAGGATTCAACCAAAACACCCAATCCCGAAACTGCTCCGGAATCACTGAAGCGGGATAAACTATTGGCGTTAAATAAAACCACAGATTTAAACCCACTGCCAACATCTGGGGAATATCCCGCAAAAATACTGTCAACCCCGCTACCAAATACCCCAATCCTGCCGTTAATAACAACTGGGGTAACCACACTAGCGGCAGGAGTGCTAACGTCCCGTTCAGCGTCCCCGACGACAGCGCTACCAAAACAATCAACGCTGCCAAGCCAAACGCACTCTCAATAAAGGTCGATAAGATTGGTACTAGCGGCAACAACCCTAAAGGAAACACCACCTTCTTGACTAAATTCGGCTGTCCCACTACCGAACCCCCTGCCTGCGTCAGTCCCCCAGTAAAAGCAATCCAGGGTAACAACCCCGCAAACAACCATAACCCAAAAGCAATATTGCTATCGTCAGGCAACCCCTTCAGACTCAGCTTTNNTTTACCTTCAGCACAATTGAAAACACGTAGGTGTAAATCAGCAACTGCGACAGCTGATTCAACAGGGGCCATAAATTCCCCAATACTGAACCCTTATACCGGGCATCCAAATCCCGACGCACCAAC
>DNXU01000448.1:65616-65807 GCA_003505715.1 Cyanobacteria bacterium UBA8803
CCGCCCCCCATCGCTCGTTCACAGGCAGGTAGCGCCTGAGTCTGCCAGCCTTTCTAATAACCCCTCGCATTAACCTCAATCCCACTCACTCACCGTTGAAGATCCTAAGATCCTATAACAGGACTTACACATTTTGCCCCCCTAGTCCCCCAACCTTGGGGTAGGGCGGATTTATTGTCGATAGAGAAATT
>DNXU01000001.1:0-1693 GCA_003505715.1 Cyanobacteria bacterium UBA8803
GTTTCGACTGAACGAATCGCACTGGAAGGCAGCGTTTAAGACTGCGTGGGATGAGGCGGATGATTATGCGAATAGTCGTGTGTTCCAAGAGTATGGGCATAGTCTTGCATTCCAAAATGCAGTGAATACTCTTGCGTGGAAGGATGTGGTAGGGTCTGCATCGAAAGCTATGAGAACTGTTGCGTGGAATACTGTGTGGGATGTTGCATTTGGTAGTAGTGACTATTGGGTTTCTGAAAGAGGGGCTACACAGGATGTTGAGGACTATGTTAGGTGGGCTGCTGCGATCGTCAATTTTACGGTTAGCAGCAATCGACACGATGAATTCTGTGCTGTGTGGATGCCTTTTGTAGATGCGGTTGAAGCAGGTACGTTTTGTTTTTGGATGACACGAACCAAAGTCATTGTCCTGACTGCTCCAGTGATGCGAATTCAAGATGATCGGTTTCACGCAGATGGTCAGCCTGCTATTCAATGGTCAGACCAAGATGAGTACTATTTTTGGCGAGGACTCCAGATTCCCCAGAAGTACGGAGCGGTGTTGTCTAAGAATTGGCGCTCGCAATGGATACTACAAGAACCAAACGCAGAACTTCGGCGCGTCCTGATTCAAGGCATTGGTTACGATCGCATCGTGCAAGAGCTTGAAGCTGTAGAGCTTGATGCTTGGCGTGAATATTCGCTCTTGAAGATTCAGGCGGATATCGACCTTGAACCGATTCATCTGTTAAAAATGACTTGCCCTAGCACGAATCATATTCACGTTTTGCGGGTTCCCCCTGATCTCACCTCTGCCCGTGAAGCAATTCGGTGGGTGAACTGGGACGTTGACCCCGAAGCTTTTGCAGTAGAAACCTAACATTGCTGATTTAGCGATCGCGCAACTTCTTTTTGGTAGGTTTGATTGCGATCGCGCCTATGGCAGAGGTAAATAAACAATCCGATCATGATACTCATCGTCTTCGGAAGCAAGAGCAGCTAAAATTAACTCTTCGAGATTTCCACCAATGCCTAGATCGAAATTGAGAATAAAAATACCAGGTATGTGGCGATTTTGAGCAAGATGATCGGCTAAATGTACTGGCATAGAAGCACGATTATTAGTCACTAAAACAAACCCATTAACTTCACACCAGCATAAAATTTCTTGATCTGGCGTACTTTTGGGAGGATTACCAGGTTCTCCTACCATAAGAACAACTAATTCAGGATATTGCCGCAAAAGTTTAGTTTGATAAACTCGATCAACATTCTCATCTAAAAGATACTTCAGTGCCACTTGCTTTCCTCATTGCTTCTCTTTCTGCTCTCAGTTTCCGCAGTTTTTCAGAAACAGGTTGAGGATTGTGTTTTTGTTCCTCTCGCATCCTGCGACCATGCTCAATCCAATTAGCGAGGTAGATACTAACTGCTTCTTTATTGTGCAGATAGTACAGAATCGTAGCGTAGACTTGTTCTAAATCTATAGTTCGATAACTTTGGGCAATTTCCTCTGGGGTGCGACATCGATGGATGAAATCGTACAAAACAGTTTCAATCCCTACTCTTGTGCCTTTTATCCTAATGTCATCAGGACTGAGAAAATGAAAATAATCTTCTAATTGCATTTTTGCAGGCTTATAGATTCATAGGGGCTAATACTAGGATAGCGTTTGTGATCGCTCGACTCATAGAACTCCAATCTCAGAGCAAA
>DNXU01000001.1:1704-13346 GCA_003505715.1 Cyanobacteria bacterium UBA8803
AACTACCGCCATACCATACAGCAATTTCATCTTTCAACTCTATCGCCTATAGTTGCTTGCCCAGCAAGTTTATCAAACGTACAGGTAATAATTAATCGGTAAGATGGGGATAGATGAAGCAACTTACAGATACCCTTATGAATTCAACGACCGACTTGCTAACCCGTATTACCCAAACACCTGGTCAGTGTGGTGGTCGTCCCTGCATTCGGGGGATGCGGATTCGAGTCACCGATATTTTAGAAATGTTGGCTGAAAACGTGAGTATTACTGAAATTTTAGAGGATTTTCCTGATTTAGAGCTGGCAGATATCCAAGCCTGCTTGCTCTTCGCGGCACGACGCACTGATTTCCCTAGACTGACAGCATGAAGATTTGGGTTGATGCTCAACTACCTCCGACTCTGGCAAATTGGTTGTCAGCCACCTTTAATTTAGAAGCTGCTGCTCTGCGAGACTTGTCTCTACGAGATGCTCAAGATATCGAAATTTTTGAAGCAGCACGAGCTGAAAATGCTGTGATTATGACAAAAGACAGCGATTTCATTGATTTGGTGTGTCGATTGGGAACGCCTCCTCAAATTTTATGGCTGACCTGTGGCAATGTCACAAATCGCAATCTACGACAATTGCTTGCAGCTACTTTACCTGCTGCGTTAGAACAACTACGCCAAGGGGAAATGATTGTAGAAATCAGCAATACCCCTTAAATTACTTACTGCCTAACGGCAAAACACAGCGGCGGCAGATAACCTTTTGAACTCAGGGCTAGCGGCTTTTGTCCGTCTGCTTGCATTTGAATTGTTGGGTTGCTGCAAACATAATTGCCATCCTTCAACCCGACCTACACAAGAACGAGCGATCGCCGCCAAGTTGAAGGATACAATGCCATCGCTTCCATCAACACATCTGCACTTACAGCTTCTTGAAGTATCTGGCTACTGGGAATAGCTCGAAGCCCACCTTTTCATAGGTGTGACGGGCTGGGGCATGACCCGGATCACCTCCAGTCTCAACCATAGCAATAGACATTCCAGCATCTTTCATCCAAGCCAGAGCGAATTCTATCAAAGCACTACCAATGCCGTGACCTTGAAAGTCTGGATCGACAGCAACCATGTAGATTTCACCCATGCTGTCCTCTGAGTGTAGTTTCACGGCTACAAAACCCACAGGAGAACCTGCATCGATCGCAACCCATACCTTCGTTTCCTCCGCAGCACAGACATTCTCGACAGCTTTTTGCTGGCTCACACGCCAATGATTGGGATAAAATGCCTGGTACACGTCAGCGTTCATCGCATTCTGAATCGAATCAAAGACTGGAGTCCATGCCCGAAGCGAAAGACGAATAACAGCATCAAGGTGGCGAGGGTCGTATGGTTCAATTTGCATTCCCACATCAACTCCAGTTAACTCTGCAAGCTTTATCGAGTATACTACAATATACTACGAAGTCGGATAGCTTGGCTTTGAATGCTTACAGATAAATTTTAGGCTACTTTCTGTAACATAAATTTGTACTATACTAGTTGTAGTATAGTGGTAGTACGCCTCAACCCCTGATTGTTTCGTGAGCGCTCGATCAGACTTTGCCAAAGGCAAATCATAGAATCGTTGCTTCCAGAGGTACAAGGCAGCATACATTACCCCCCTTGGCATAGCCATGTCACAGCAAAGAGTCCATAAGAAAAAAATGGCGACGATCCGTGAGGTCTACGATCGCATCCTCTGGGATGCACGCCTAGACCGCAGCGCCTTTGCAATCGGCTATATCGAGCGCATGTCTATTGAGGGTATCCGCGAAAAACCGTTTTCCGAATGGGCAACGGATGGGGACATTCCCATGCATCGCATCCGCTATATCCGCTGTAGGGAGGAAATCGTTTGGGATCGCGACCAGCATTTGGATCTGTTCTCGGCAGGACTACTGCCTGCTGCTGCCTTTCTAGAACAGCCAGAAGAGGAGACACACTCCGCTACAGTCATACCCCCTGCCCAAAACCAAGACCTATTATTCAACGCGCGGCCTGTCTACCAGTACGGTTCGCCAGGTTGGCAACCGACTGAACAACCCTCAGGAAAGGCGACAATAGGTGCGCTGACAATTGCCAGTTTTAACGTGCTGTGCGATCGCTACGAGCAGGAGCGCATCCAAACAGCACAGCGCCTGCCAGCGATTATAGAGCATCTGCGCCACTGCGATGCGGACATCATAGCGCTACAAGAAGCAACACCACCCCTGCTAGAGGTGCTTCTACAACAAGATTGGGTACGCTCTTACGCCATTTCTGAATCACCAGAAGGACAAACTCTCAAACCGTATGGTCTTTTGCTTCTGTCACGACTGCCGTTTACGCTGGTCGAGCATCAGTATTCGGCGCACAAGCGGGTGCTGGTGGGGACGTGGGAGATTAACGGGCGATCGCTGCACCTAGCAGTAGTGCATTTGACCAGTAATCGTGCCCACAATGCCCTCCAAGTCCGGAAACATCAACTTTCCCTATTGCTGGAGTATCTAAAGATGCTGCCAGGAGACGGCTTGATCGTTGGTGATTTCAACAGCAGAGGGGATGAGCAAGAGGAGGAGTTGAACCAAAGCGGTTTTATTGATGTTTGGACGCTGCTGCATCCTGATGATACAGGCTACACGTTTGACCCAGAGCGCAACCCGCTAGCCGCGCTGATGAGTTTGAGCGGCGAGGCAGCGCGGTTCGATCGCCTTTTGCTGCGCAGTGAGAATGGGTGTTGGATGCCACGGGCGATGGGGTTGTTCGCCTGCGCACCCATACCGGATACGCAAGAAACTCTTTACCCATCCGACCATTTCGGCATTCGTGCCGTTTTGGACTGCTCGACGCCAACAACAGCATCTTTGCAGGCAGTACCTCCAGTCTATCGGAGTGCGGTTGTAGTGATGCCATCGGCTGAAGTATTACCTGCCATTCAGGCAATTCGCCGCCGTTACGATCGCAGATTCGACCGTTGGATGCCCCACATCAATCTGCTGTATGGCTTTGTGCCAGAGGAGTATTTTGAGGAAGCGGCGCAAGCGATCGCACTTGCACTTGCCCAATTCCAGCCGTTTGAGGTGACCCTCACCAGCTTCGAGACATTCACCCACCGCTCTAGCTGTACGGCATGGTTGTGCCCAGTTGCCCAACCTGCGGATGCACTGCATCAGTTGCAAGCTATTCTACAACAATTGTTTCCGCAGTGCGACGAGCAAAGCCAGAAGTCAGGGGCAGGGTTTACGCCGCATCTAAGCGTAGGTCAGTTCTCCACTGTCCGAAAAGCTCAAGCACAGCTTCCTTCCTGGCATCCGGTGAGCTTGCTGGTGGAGTCCGTAGCGCTGATTAGCCGTCGCGGCAATGAGCCTTTTGAGGTGCGATATCGCGTGCCTTTGGGGCAAGGGAGCCAGGGAGAATACTCAATTCCCACTCCCTCCTCTAACCTAATGCAGCTACTGAACGATATCGAACCAGAACTGAGTCAGGAGCAACGCCAGCATCGTGAAACAATTTTGGCGTTAGTAGAGCAAGCTTGTGCCGAGTGTTTGGGTTTCCCGGCACCCCTGCATCTAGTGGGTTCGGCACGTCTGGGTGTGCAGAGTCCGCAAAGCGATTTAGACGTTCTTTGCCTGATTCCGGAGTATATTTCCGGGGAGGCATTTTTGGAAAGCGTGCGACAGTGTCTGGAGGGATTGTGCGATCGCGCCCAAGTCGTCACCTCGGCAAGGATACCTCTGTTAAGGATGCGATTTGAAGGAGTGTCTGTAGATCTCCTGTATGCACGTCGTCCTTCTGAACTAGGGACACTCGATCCGCTTACAGAGGCAGCACGACCCTTCTTTGAGCCAGTAAGTTGGAAAACACTGCTGGGCTGTTTGGAAGCTGATGCTCTTAGTGCTATAGTACGCCAGTACGTGCCGCTAGAGTCTTTCCGGCAGCTGTTGAGGGCAGTGCGGGCGTGGGCTAAGGCACGCCAGATTCACGGCAATGCTTGGGGTTTTTTGGGCAACTTCTCGTGGGCATTGCTGGCAGCTTGGAGTTGCACTCGTTATCCCCAAGCTGGTGCGGATAAAGGACTTGAGGCATTACTTACCCATTTTTTCCAGGTACTCAACCAACAGGATTGGAGTCAGCCTGTAGCATTAACCCAAGCAGGCAGACAATACCAGAGGTTGCCCTACGACTGGCTACCTGTAATCACCTCCATTGAACCCTGTCAAAACAGTGCCCGTAATGTTACGCGATCAACTGCACAGATTTTGCGCCGTGAATTGGAGCGAGGGGCGGCAATTTCCGAGCAAGTGTTGGCTGGAAAAAGAGGTTGGGAAGCTCTTTTCGAGTTAGCTGATGAAAAGGCGCAATCCGATTGGTTCTTGGTGCTGACGGCAACCAGTGAAAATAAAGATAGCTTGTCAGCCTGTTGTGGCTGGCTTGAAGGTCATGCGATCGGATTGGTTATCGCTCTGGAACAGCAGCTCAATATATACGTTAGACCTTGGCCTGGAATTAGGAGAGGGGAAAACGCGAGTTGCGTGGTGCTGGGATTGAAGCTTTCCCAAGACTGTGACTGTGTTGCGATCGAGCAGGTTGGTAGAGATTTTGTCCTTCAGTTTAATGGTAATTCTGATAGTAGTATATTGGAGTTTGTGGTTTGCGATCATTGGTGATTGGTGATTGGTGATTGGTGATTGGTGATTGGTGATTGGTGATTGGTTAAGCCATGAATAATGAGTTTTGGCGGGGGATTGAGCAGTTTAATCAGCAGGAGTTTTATGCTTGTCACGATACCCTAGAGGCTTTGTGGATGGAAGCGGGAGAATCGCAAAAACGATTTTATCAGGGCATTTTGCAGATTGCAGTAGCTTGCCATCACTTGTCTAATCTTAACTGGCGGGGTGCAGTGATTCTCTTAGGTGAAGGTATCGGACGGCTGAGAGATTATCAACCTGGCCATGAGGATATTGATGTGAGTGGATTGATTGTTCAGAGTGTTCAGCTATTGAAAATACTACAAGAGGGAGGAGCAGAGCAGGTTGCTGATATCCTGCAACAGATAACAAATAGTGAAATTGACTCCACTGTTGATATCGGAATTACACCCATTAGGGGTTGGCCGCAAATCCAGCGAGTTGTTAATGGCTAATGAATAAGTGGAGAATCATATTCATTTATATTTTTCATTTAACATTTAAGCGAAAGCTTATGTATTGGCTTTTTGGCTAATTAAACTAATATTTTAGTACACTAAGTACGGAAAACTCCAAATGATATCTAGTATGGAATCACTAGAGTTAGCTGGCGTCCCAGTTGTGGTTTGTCCACCCGCTAATCCCAGCTTAAGCGCTCCACTCATTGTTCTTTGGCACGGTGCTGGTATACCGGGTAGCGAAGAGATGCTGGCAGAAACTTTGCCGCTTGAAGAGGTGCAAGCCTGGAAAGCCTATCTTGGACTGCCACTATTTGGCAAGCGCCTGCCAGTTGGCGGTACTGATGAAATTACGCGGCGACAGCTAGAAGACTACGTATTACGGGCACTGCTTCCTACTATCGAACCAGCCATGCAAGAGTTACCAGATGTTGTTCGTGCATTGCAAGCGCGATTTAATATCGATGACAGGGAAGGAATTGGTTTGTTTGGTTTCTCGGTTGGTGGTCTCGCTGTATTGCTTACCTTGGTGGAAAGTCCTTTACGTATTACTACAGCAGTATTAGCTGGCGTTACTAAAGACATGGCATCGGTTGTGAACAACTATGAACGTATCGTTCAGGCAACCTATTCTACGCTCAAAGAGCAATATCCTTGGGTAGAGAAGCACTATCGCTGGACTGCGGCATCAGAAGTTGCTAAACAACGACTAGATTTTGTTGCTCGTGCTGCAAAGATGCAAGAGCGCAAACCAATGCCTGCTATTTTGTTCTTACATGGTTCACAGGACGAGATATTTGGTGTCAGCGACGTAGAGGAACTATTTGCAGCTCTTTTACCCTACTACGAGCAAACTAATCAGGCCAAGCGTTTATCTATGCAAACCTTTAAGCATCTTAAGCATGACCTTGATTTGGAAGCAGCTAAGAGTTCTGCTGATATGCAAAAAGATTTAGCTGAACTTCAACAGGTTGTAGGAGCATGGTTCACCCAGCATCTCAATATGTAGCGTGGCTGCGTCAGTTTTAATTCATGCATAATGGGGGTGAGGGATTGACTGATAAAATAAAAACGATCCCTACCAAATCTAAATGAGAGCATGAGAGCAAACATCAGGTATGGGACAGGCAATTTCGTCCCAACCCCATTCTGGCGAAAGCCGTCTAGGTCAATGAAACAATGGACTGATGTTTTGGGAATCCTTAAAGTGCAAGGCGAACTGCTGGATTTTGACTATTTATGGCAGTGGGCTGAAATGCTTGGCGTTGCTAATGACTTATACCAAGCATTTACGGAAGCTGGCTTGTATGATTTCTAGCCATAATAATGTGGATAAATAGGGGAACATAAAGATTTCATAATTCATATCTAGCCCTTTTCATGACCTTGATTGTTTGTCGTAGGCACTTGAGTGCTTGATAATACTGCATTTCCAAATACTAAAGTGCTTACTATGGACTGGTTTTAATTTAAATTTTAAGATTTGGAAAATTTATTCTATTTTATAGAAAATTTTAAATAACTTTAATTCCATTAAAGAGTTGATGAAGACACTTGATTATCCGTAAATACAGGGAACAATAAGTCTAGTTGTGGACAACGCTGGTATGAAGTTAAACATAAAATTTCTGTATGGAGGCTTGATTTTTTTAGCCTTTACCTTCTTCGCCTGTGCCCCAAACGTATCATCAATTCCGGAACCAACTGGGGAGTGGGTGCCAGTTGGGGAAACCCAGGACAAAAATATCATTTCGATAGATACCGGGAAGTATTCCAAGAGAGATGTTAAGGCAACGGTGTGGGTGCGAGTGGATTACAGAACCCCGCCCCAGCCGAAACTAAACGCTAGTCAATTTTATGCTCAGTTCAACTGCCAGCAGGAAACATTCGAGATATACCGCACTATGCAGCTAGATACGCAAGGCGAAAGGTTAGAAGATAAGTTGGTTGATACAGAGGCTCAAAAAGTGGCTCCAGGTTCCATTGAAGGGGTTGTCTTAGAGAAAGTTTGTTTTGAACATAAAGCCCCAGAGGGCGATCGCAAGGAGGGATGAGGGATGAGGTATGAGGGATGAGGGATGAAGTTTGAAGTAGAAAGCTTAAGAAACTAGTAATACTTGACTAGTTAGCTAATTAACTTTCATCCTTCATCCTTCATCCTTTAAACGAGTCCAGGTCCCTTCCCACGAGTATCCTGTTCCATCGTGAGTTTCCCGTCTTCATCGGTTTGGTTAATTTCTTTTAGGGTTTCTGCCCGTTCTGCTGCTTCAGCTTCGTATTTTTCCCGCAAATCGCCCGGTTCGTTGACGTACATTTCCGGCTCGATCGCAAAATTATTTGCCAGTCCTTCTCGATCTACGGTGTAGCCGCCTGTGGTGTCGATGCTGCCTTCGGGTACGGGAGTTTGTTTGAAGCCTTCCTTTTCTCTGTCAATGCGAGCAGCTGTTTCAGCAGGCATAATCCCGCGATCGTAGTTTTCACCAGTAGTTGTTGGATTAGTCATGAGTACCTCTCAAGAAAATAATTACAATTGGTTTTGGTCACAGATTTTAAGGGCGTGCTGCTGAACCGAGCTAGGATTTTACACTCCAGGCTAGATTCGTTATTTATCAACTTTGGGGACAAAGTCGGGACGTTCTTTATCTTTCCAGCCCACAGGACGCTTAGAGTTGTACCAAGCAAGGGAGCCAATGGTAGCGGCAGCAATAAATCCAACGACGTACACTAACGTTGCTGAAATGGGGAAATGGGGCGTGTTTGTCGCCACTTCTAAGAGTAAATTCATGAGAGTGATAATGAGTAAAGATTGATTACAGCTTTGGTAAGCATTTAGGTTCCTGCCTTCAGCCTTCAAGGCAATCAGGCAATTTCCTGGTGAGTTGGTGCATGTTCTGCAATAGCCAGGATAATTCCTGCCTAGGAAGTGAGCTGTAACTCAAGGGCTGAATGCTGACCATCTTTGTGAAATGTATCAAGGTATCACTAAATCATGACTCATCCCTTTTAAGTATTTTATAGAGAATCAAAAGATAGATGTTAAGCCTGTTAAAACTCGTCTATAATGTTAATCCTTGAAAAACTGTGCCAAAGCAGTCAGGGGGAAATCAATGTTGATGCCGCTGGGCTGCGTCTAATTATTGAGCCATAAGAACGAGATAGAATGAAATTTCAACTCGGATGTAAATTGAGTTATAACCTCACTCAATCTAGCACTTTTATTTTTAACATCAGTGTCGTTAAGAACAACGAACAGGAGGTTATAGAGGAAAATCTGAAGATCGAGCCATCCTTGAAATCTGACTCATATGTTTCTCCGTTCCTAGGGAACCGATATATCCGGATTACTGCGCCACCGGAAAATCTACAGGTTTCCTATCAAGCAATAGTAGAATTAGCCAACCTGGATGAAAATCCTGATTTAATTCCCGAAGTTCCACCCGCCAAATTACCCCTAGAAACCCTGTATTACCTATTACCGACCCGCTATTGCCAGTCGGATCGGTTGATGCGACTGGCACAACATGAATTTGGCCAGTTGCTACCTGATTATTCCAGAGTTACGGCCATCTGTAACTGGATTTACGATAACGTAACTTATTTATCGGGAAGCACAAATGCCCACACCTCTGCTTACGATACAGCAACAGAACGCGCTGGAGTTTGCCGAGATTTTGCGCACTTAGGCATTGCCTTCTGTCGAGCCTTGAACATTCCAGCGCGGTTTGTGTCAGCCTATGCTTATCGTTTGGAGCCGCCCGACTTCCATGCTTGTTTCGAGGCGTATTTAGGCGATCGCTGGTATCTGTTTGATCCCACCCGCCTTGTCCCTCTTGATGGCATAATTCGTATTGGTACCGGACGGGATGCGGCAGATGTTTCGTTTGCTACAATTTTTGGCCCTGCACAGATGCAGCAGATGAAGATTTTTGTGGAAGCTTTGTCGTAAAAGAGTTTCCTCATAAGCCTAGTGCGGTAAAGGCACTTGAGTGCTTGGCAATATACCATTTCCAGGCACTAAAGTGCTTCCTACGAAGGGTGTTTATACAAGTCCAATGGTATTGAACATGATATTACTTGGGTAAGTTGGGTTTTATGCCGAGTGATAGAGGGTGATGGCTAACTAAGTTGTTAATATTTCGTTAGGAATTTGGTTAGAAAGTTTTCTAACGCGATAGTTGCTAGTATGAATCTCCCACTCAACAGCCCCCCTGACTACCCTGAAGAGGTCAAGACTCCCCAGGAGACCTTTAATGATCGCCTAGACGAACTGAAGGCTCAGGTTGATATCTATACCAGTATTGAACAAGAAGAACATATCATCCTTGCCTCAGGTCTCTCTCAGCTCCTGGAAGATACTTATAACATTTATCTGAAGACCCATGGCTGCCGCTGGAAAGCTACTGATTCTTTATCTGAGTCTTTCGATGAACTATTAGAAAAACAGTACACAGAAATGACAGCGGCTGTGGAGGAACTCACTGAACGCCTTCGCGCCCTAGGAATGCCAGCGCCCGATCCCTATAGTGAATTCCTGCGACTGTCTGCTGGGGTTCAAACAAAAAGCTTTCCTTCTGTACGAGAAATGATTCCGCTATTAGTTGAGGGCAACCAAGTTGCTAGCCGTCAGGCTCTAATAGTCCGAGAACAAGCGCAAGCTGCGAGTTATTTCCATACTGCTCAATTGCTAACTGAGCGGATGAACGTCCACCAGAGGAATGCCTCTATATTGCGCAGCTATTTGAATTCTTCCCAAACGGTTGAAGCTACTAGCTCCTCTGTTGCTGATATGCCGCTGTTCTAATATAGCCTTCTGCCTTCGATGCTTTCTCTCACTAAAAACAGTTCCCGCCAACGGGATATTATCGAAGTCGTCTTCCGCAACGGTTGGGACTACATGCGAGGAGTCCTGACGGGTCATCAAACTGATAAACCTCAGCTACCACCTCCTGCGGTTCTCCGCAACATCCTGATCGATTTAGGCCCCGTTTATGTCAAACTGGGACAGCTCCTTTCTACCCGCCCCGACCTATTGCCTGGTGAATACGTTGAAGCCCTCACAGACTTACAAACCAACGTACCGCCAGTACATTGGAGTGAAGTCGAACTTCTGCTGCGGCGGGAGTTACCCCAACCCTTAGAAGACATCTTTACCGCTATCAATACCGAGGCTATTGCCGCCGCCTCTATTGGTCAGGTTCACCAAGCGGTCTTAAAAGATGGTCGGGAAGTCGCCTTGAAGGTGCAACGTCCCGGAATTGATGTGGTTGTGGCTCAGGATATTTCTCTGATTAAGGGTTTGGCTGAGTTAGTCTCATTAACTGATTTCGGGGCAGATTACGATATTGTCGCCCTAGCTGAAGAATTTAGCACAGCTCTAGAAGCCGAACTAGACTTTACTACAGAAGCCAGCTATACCGAACAACTGCGTCGCAACTTATCCAAAAGTCGCTGGTTTGATCCCCAGCAGTTAGTCATACCTAAGGTTTATTGGGACTTGACTACTAAAAAGTTGATGGTTCTTGAGTGGCTTGATGGCGTACCGATCCAGTCAGCGCAGTTGCCCGATACACAGGATGGTAAGAATGCTGATACCCAGCGCCGCGAAATCACTACGCTTTTATTCCAGGCATTCTTTCAGCAAATTTATATTGACGGCTTTTTCCATGCCGATCCCCATCCCGGCAATATATTCTATCTCAAAGATGGTCGCGTCGCCTTGTTAGACTGTGGCATGGTAGGGCGTTTAGATCCCCGTACCCAGCAGATTTTGACGGAGATGCTGTTGGCGATCGTAGACTTAGACGGTCAGCGGTGCGCTCAGTTAACCCTACAACTATCAGAAGCAGGTCAACCCGCTAGTTTGGATCGCTTGGCCAATGACTACGACCGGATGCTGCGCAAGTATTACAATCTGAGCTTATCTCAAATCAACTTTAGCGAAGTATTTTATGAGATTTTACAAGTCTCTCGGAACAATAAAATCCGCTTGCCCAGCAATATGGGCTTGTACGCCAAAACCTTAGCCAATTTGGAAGGCGTCACCCGGAACTTTAATCCTGAAATTAATCTCTTAGACCAAATCAACCCCCTAATTACGGATTTATTCCGCCATCAATTGCTGGGGAACAATCCGATGGAAACCTTGCTCAGAGCAGCACTCGATATCAAGAGTCTCTCTTTGCGATCGCCCCGTCAGTTAGATTTACTCTTAGACCGAGTCACCTCGGAGACCTTGAAGTGGAATCTAACGGTGCGAGACCTGGACAAAATGCGCCGCAGCGTCGATGACTCTGCCAATCGCCTCTCTTTTAGTATTGTGGTAGGTTCATTGATTATGGGAGCGGCGATTATCTCGACGGGAGCAGATACACCGCAGCTATCTTTGATTAGCAATGTCTTGTTTGCGGTGGCTAGTTTTTTGGGTCTGTGGTTGATTGTTAGTATTTTGCGCTCAGGGCATTTTAAATAATATTATAAATAATAATA
>DNXU01000001.1:13419-17646 GCA_003505715.1 Cyanobacteria bacterium UBA8803
ATTTCCGGGCTAATAGCTAAAGTCGGTTAAAAAAACCGACTAAATACACTGAAAACAGTCCGTTTTAACGGACTTAAACTATTAGCCAGGGAATTTATTCCCTGGCGGGCTTCTGCCTGACAGGATTAAGGATATTTATACAAGTCCGATGCTAACGGACATAATATTAGAGATCCCGGCCTCTCCTACTAATCAATTCCAACCCGGAAGCGTATAAAACCTACGTTACCAGGAGCTACAGTGGGAATATTGCCCAGATTGAAAAACACAGACCCGTTAGGGTTATTAGTGTTAGGGCAAGGACTAGTTACAGGATTTAAACGCGGGAAAAATGCCCCTAAGTCTGTATCCGAGCCATTCGTTAGGCGGGTTTCCGTTCCCCCTTGATTCACTACAAGTCCTTGACCTGCGGCAAAACTATCAGGGATAAAGGTTGTCCCCTCTGGAATGGGGTCGCAAATGCGGATACCGTTGGCATTAACTGAGCCATCTGAGAGGAAATAAACCGTGTATTCCACTTCATCCCCGCTTTCGATGGGTATATCTTCTCCCAATTTCAAAATTCCCACAGGTACTCTTTGGGGAAGTTGAGACCAACCCGGTGCATTGTCGTTGGCATCGGCGTTATCATCCACAAAGCTGTCAAAGTTAATCCCAGGGAGCGGCACCCCGTTTCTCCTTACAGATGTAATGCGCTTTACCAAACGCAGTCGCGGAGTACCAGGAACTCCTGGTGGGACTTCTACCTTCACTATAGTGGGTTCATCATCCCTAACACTAGGTAGGTTACCCTGTTCGATCCCGTCATCAGCAATTTGGGGCAGCTCTTCGGAACCTTGAACGGCATCTGTTAAGGAGATCTCTATGGTTCCCCCCTTGGATGTAGCAACAGATTGGTTGCGAATTTCAGCGCCAGGTGCTGCCTTGACTTCCACCTGATAGGTCATAGTCACCCGGCCTCCAGCTCTACCTAGAGTGCCAATCGTGTTGAGATTAGTATCTGTTGTGCCATTGTAATTGGGGTTAGCCGTTACTGTCGTCCCAGCGCCCGTGGCTGTAAAGGTATAACTGCCAGGTACAAAACTTACTTTTTCGCTGTCTATCGTGTCTTTAGCTAGGAAGTCAGTTACATCAACATTAGGAGTGGTGTTGGCGTAAGTGACGGTGTACTGTAGAATATCCCCCGTGGTGACATTGCCACTGTTATCCCTATCCTCAGCTAGACGGACGGACTTAGTACCAGCAGGCTGAACTGGGTTGGGGAGAATGGAGGTATCTTCAGGGTCTTGGTTATTAGCTAGGTTGGGATCGAAGAAATCAGGGGGTAGGCCAACGCTGGCTGTATTGTTCAACGGCCCAATTGCCAGAGGTGAGACGATACCGTTGATGGTAATCGTTGCCGTAGCTCCTACGTCGAGGTCTAAAAGCAAATTAATATTATTGCCCGTGCCGCTAGGTGTTCTGCAAGCTCCCGTGCCAGCCGTAATGGTACAAGTCCAATTAACGCTAGTAATATCAGCGGGAACGATATCAGTGACCGTGGCTCCTTTAACGGGAGAGTAAATATCCCCAGGAGGGGGCAAGTTACTGGTAACAGCAAGGGTGTAGGTAAGCGGGCCGCTAGTCTCGACTGGATCGGGATTGTCAGTTTTGACAATTGACAGGTCAGCTTTTTGGATCGAGATGATGCCTCTTAGGGTCTGATCGTCTACTAAGGATGTCCAAGTATCGATCCCAAAGTCGTTACCAAATCCAGCCCTAAAGCCGTGTGCACCTGAGCTACTAGGAATCCCGTCTAAGGCACTAATTGGTTTGGGATTCGTGGGAGCTTTAGGACGCAGCCCCAATCGCAAGAAATCGCTGTCATCGTAGAAAACTGTAGAGCTTTCAACCACACCAGTGGTAGGATTAATTCGCTCGACTATCAGACCATTTGTGTTATTTTCTGCATCGAGGAAGGGAAAGTGCAGGTCACCAACAAAGAAGCTTAGTCTGAATTGGTAGGGCGTATTACTAACAGGTATAGGTACACCTAAGCCATCATTGCCATCCCAGGGTACTCTGATGGTGTTCGTCCCTGGAACTGTTTCAGCTTTCAATACCCGATCGTTTTCATTGCCAAATTCACCATCTTGATTAATATCAATAGTGAGTAAAGAAGTCCCACCTAAGCTACTACTCAGATCGTAGGAGAATGTACCGCCCCGGGAAAAGCCAGCTGTATTGGGCGTACCGTCTACACCAACAAATTGCAAGTTGGAAATAGTGGGAATAGGGGGTGGGAGCCTACGCAACCATGTAGTACCGCCTCCAGCAACGGGGGCAGCTTCGGGTAGATCCGCACTAGGTTTGTTAAAGAAAACCTTGAAGGTGACATCGTTGGTAGCTAGATTATCAGCATTACCAGAGGGATCTAGTAAAATGCCGCTGGTAATCAGGTTAGGTGGAGTCGGCGGATTTAAATTAATGGAACGGAACAGGGAGTTACCTGCTGCGTCCCTAAAACCCTTACTATTGGAAAAGAACACAAATCCGAAGGGATCGAGACCGTTAAGACCAACCCGGAATACATAACCTGGCTCAGTTTGAATGAAAGTTTGAGAGAACACTCCCCCCGTACCTACGGCTCCTGAGTTTAGAGCTAAATAATTAGCATAGGCTCGACCAGGGATGGGTTGACCTCCAGCAGTTACGGTGACATCCCAAGCCGCAACATAGCCAACGGTAGTAGGTTGAGTCCAAGGCAGGTTGGCAGCGATAACAGGTGGGTTTGCGCCGTTGCCAGGATCGGGACTGAGAAACTGTATCTCCCACACTCCAGGGGCACCAAATCCACCGGGTAAATTAGCTCCAACTAAGACTTGGCAAGGAACATAGCCCGCTCCAGGGCCAGCCGCTTCTGCATCTCGATTGGCAATCAGACCGACACCAGGTCCACAAGTACCAGAAGTTCCATCTGGACTTCTATACCTGATGTTAGCTGGAGGGAGAACACCTGCACCATCTGGATCGAGACCTGTGGCACTGGAGGCAAGATTGATAGTTTCACCTGCATTGGCGAAAACCTTAATAATCGTTCTACGCTGTATGCCACTAGAAGCAGCGTTGCGAAATTCCAAGAAGGGACGACTGCCGCCGTTAGCAATTAGCTCCCTACTGCCTTCAGCGCGGATAGGTTGACTCCAACCCAAACTCATAGCCAGAGCAAGACTGCCAATGAGCCAACCCTGATATTTAATCCCTTTGAACAGTGACTTCATAACTTTCCTCCTACGTCGAAGGAAACCTGAGAAAGTAGAGGCCGAATCACGGCATTAACAGCAGGTTCTGAGGTGCCGTAGTCGGGGTGGGTGGCAATGGCACTTACTTTATCCCCCGGTTTTAATTGGTCTACCGTAATTGAAAACTGACCGTTTTCATCAACATCAACAGTTGCGATCGCTTCATTCAAAGGCCCCGCTACCCCAGCTTCTTCAGTCACCCGATACACTTGCACTCTCGAACCTGCTGCTGCTTCTCCGAGAAGGGTGACACTGCTATTGTCTGATTTGGAGAAAAACTCCCGACTGATAAAACGAGGCGCATTAATCCCAAAATTTCCAACTTGACGTTGCTGCTGATAAGTATTAAGAGGTGGATTCAGACCATCCCCTTGTTGGTAATCCAGAACGTTAGTACCCTGCTGCGCTACCAAGTCAATACTCAGACCTTGGAGGTTAGAAAACTGGTTGTCTTGAATAATATTGCGATCGCTATCAGGAAATGCTGCCACCACCACTCCTGGCCCTGGTTGGTTGCTAATCTGGTTATTCGTCACTCGATGGTCGTTGCCTGTTAGATAAACTGCTGCCCGTTGAAATCGCTGACCGTTGTAGCTCATCACATTACCGTTGATGTCTGCTCCCCCATTTGGTTTAAAGGTAAAAATTGCGCTGCCCGCATTATTTCTAATCCAATTACCCCTTACCACTGCATTGGAAATTTCACCTTCTAGACGAATGGCATCCGGCATCCCGGCGAACCCATTTCCTTCAATTAGGTTGTTTTCAATCAACAGGTTATTAGCGCGGACGCTGGTAATAATGCCACTACCTTGATGATTTGCGATCACATTACGAGCGATCGTCACTCCATTACTGTTGAATACATAAACACCGAAAGCGTGTTGGTTGTTGGTTGTTAGATCGGAAGAGCACACGTCTGAACTCCAGTCACGCCAATATCTCG
>DNXU01000193.1:0-7521 GCA_003505715.1 Cyanobacteria bacterium UBA8803
GGGGGATCGGAGAGCACAATGCGTAAGTCCTAACTTAATTAGCACGTCGAAAACGATGGTAGGCAAATGTACCTCGTACAGCATTGATGAATGCTAGGATGAACAAAATAACAATGAAAAGACCAGCTCCGAAGTTAGAAGGATTGCTGATCCGCATAATAATCTGCTCTACTATGTACAGAACCAGTCCGGCAACGGCGGCAAAGCGCGACATTTTGTGAATCCCCCAAGCGATCGCCACAAATATCCCCACATCCCAAAATGCCCATGCATCGATTGCGGGCATTCCCTCCGGCAGGGAACCGCCAAGCGCTACTGAAACTATCGCAAAAATAGACGTAATGATGGCAACGAAAGCCGCTGCCCAAACGCCTTGTTGAGCAGCTTGTTTTGCCGTTTCGATACTGTCGATCGATGCCCACAATTGATTTTTTTGCTTGTTGGAAGCCATAACTCATCTCCTAAATTTCAGGCTTTGATTTGTCTGCAATCTCAATTGCTGTCTGTGCTCAGGTATCTCTATTGCGATATAGTTCTGACTCACCGGAGGTTATGCAATCCCTCTACCCACAAGCCGAGTTGACCCTTCGGCTTCGCTCAGGGTCAATTATTGCGCCCTCATACCAAAAGCCCCCTCTCCCATAAGCGGGGGAGGGGGAGCAAGATACAATGCCAATACTATCCGGACATAATATCAGTTAATTCTGATGCTACCGGAAACGATAGGAGGGTGGCATACTACCACCAAATTCGATTTCCGTTTTCGTCCACTCGTGCTTGCCTAATTACATCAGAGATTTCTTTGGCATCTTTCACATGATGGAGTGCCTTTTTCTCCCCATCTGAGTATTCCACAATAAAGTAGGTGGGTACTGTAATGCGATCGCCTGTAATGTCGGGTACGTCTACAGCAACCTGTTTAGCCTTTTCTTCAATTGTTTGAGGCTTGTCAGCAATTCTATCTCCGGGATTAGCAGTTAAGTTTCTTTCCTTAACAGTTGGCTCATTTTGTGAATGCCAATCTACACTCACGGGTTGACGTATGGGATTTTCTAGCTGCTTTTTCATGGTTTTTTAGAATGCTTTCCAATGACTAAGCTCAGTCTAAAAAATACCCAGCACTGTTGACTCTCTCAAAGGAGAGATCCGGAGATCATCCCTTTTTTGTAAATCCATTAAGGTCGTATCTTACCGAGGTTTAGTTACCAGCGAACTCTTCACTAGTAATGGTGCGGAGAGCTTTCGCGTAACGCACCCTACGAATAGGTGATGGTGTTAATGATATTTCTCTAGGTCTAAATCGCTTAAATACATTGCTTTGTTGCCCTTGAGAAGTAATCCTGCGTCGAGATAGGGGAATTTCTTTAATTCAATAACAAGCCCATAATCAGTTCCCTTGAGTACGAGACCTACAACCGTGTCCGTTGTTGAAATAGGGATGTAAGCCATATCTCTGACCCAATATTTGGTGTAGGAAAACGTGATGTTTGGATACGACAACTCGACAATCTCCCATTCTTCTGAGAAAACCTCAAAGGGAGGATTATCAATAGAAAAGGTCTGTCCAATACTGAGCTGTTCATTTATGTCCATAATCTTGCCCTGCCCCGGTCCCCAATCCCTATTCTCTATTACCCAATTCCTCAGTACGAACCGATAGATTTGTAGCCTGAGTCCCGCGCTGCACCTTAATCTGTAGTACTCGATCAACCCCACTATCTTCAACGATCCGCTGCACCTGATTAGCAGTAGTCACCGATTTTTCATCAATAGCAATGACAACATCCCCCCGCCGCAAACCAGCAGCTTCTGCGGGTGAGTTAGGTATCACCTGTAGTACCAAAACCCCATTGATTTCTGGCACCATAAAAGCTGAGTTAGGATTACGATTGTTCTGGCGAGCTAGCTCAGGCGTTAGGTTAGCCATCCGAATGCCGATAAAGGGATGAGCGACTTTCTCCCCTCGCATTAACGTTGTAGAAATCGTTTTAGCTTTGTTGATGGGAATGGCAAAACCAATACCCATCGCATCAGCACGAATGGCAGTATTGATACCAATAACTTCGCCCCGTTCATTTAATAACGGTCCACCAGAGTTCCCCGGATTAATCGCCGCATCCGTTTGAATAAAGTCCAGCCGCTTATCAGGAATCCCCACCTCAGCACTAGGACGTTGTAGAGTGCTGATAATGCCCAGTGTTACTGTATTATCCAGCCCCAAAGGATTGCCGACAGCGATCGCCCAATCCCCCACCTGCACTTGATTAGAATCCCCCAAAGCCGCAACGGGCAAATCTTTGCCATCAATTTTCACCACCGCTAAGTCAGTAACTTCATCAGTCCCCTGCACTTTCCCTTCAAACTGGCGTCCGTCTTTAAGAATTACCGTCACTTTATCCGCGCCACCCACCACATGGGCATTAGTTACAATCACACCGCTCCTATCAATAATGAAGCCAGATCCTTGACCCCGGAAGCTCCGTTCTTGAGGAATTTGAGCAAAACCTTCCTCACCAAAAAACCTCCGGAAAAAAGGATCGTCAAAAAATGGGTCTATGCCACGGCTGACGGTACGTTCGGTATTCAACCGCACCACCGCCGATCCGATCCGATTCACCGCACCTGTTACAAAACTGCCACGACTATTAGAATTAGGGGCGGGTTGCCCTTGAGCGAGTAAAGTTGGTTTAGCCTGGGCACCGATCGGTACTGGAGTTGCCTGAGACGGCAATTGCCGATCGCTGCTAACCATCAACAAGGCTCCGACAGCGATCGCGAATAAATAACTAATAATTTGGCGTAAGAAGAAAGACAACTTTTTGGAGCGCATAGCATTTATCTTGAACTCGGTTTACTTTTTATGGCTGCGAGCACCTGTATAAGTTATTGTTACAGTTTCGTGACTTAACCTTAATTTATTGGATGACGTTGTTGCCACAGCCTGGGTTTCATCCCCAATTGCGTTCCCACAAGAACTTACTATCCAATTCTATTTTGAGGCTAATTGCTTTCAAGGGAACAGGGAACAGTGGATTGGTGATCAGCGATCGCTGCTTGAACTCGTGAACTCCTGCATTCTTCTGTTCTAGACTAGGATCGACAAATACCAGAGTGCTAAACGTTCTCAACCGATAATTGGAGCTGAGCCATTGACTAATGAAACCTGTGCCTTGTCTGGCCAAGACGAATATTCCTTAGAAGGGGATCTCAACCCCAACCACACCGAGCATCATCATGATGGATTATCTACCCACGGTCACATCCATAATGAAGAATCTCTGCGGCGAATTGTCAATCGTTTGTCTCGCATTGAGGGACATATTCGAGGAATTAAGACAATGGTGCAGGAAAGTCGCCCCTGTCCTGATGTACTAGTACAAATTGCCGCAGTACGAGGTGCCTTAAACCGAGTTGCCCGGATCATTTTAGACGAACATTTAACCGAGTGTATTGCTCGCGCTGCTGACCAAAGCAATATTGAGGCAGAAATTGAAGAATTAAAAGCCGCCTTAGATCGCTTTTTGCCCTAGGATTCATGGGGGTTGAACTAAGAGTTGTGAACAACTGACAAGGAGTTGAAAAAAGAGATAGGGTGGTTGATTAAGGGACTTCCAAAAAATTAATTATCCAGTCCATCAGGGCGAGTCAAGTTATTTGGTCGGCAGAGTACTACATTGAAACAGCGACTCGCCCCTACATTGGATAATTTTTTATTTCCAATTCCCTAAGTCCGGCAGTTCCTTAAGTGCGATCGCGCCAGGTTCGTAGTAACCAAACCTGAACCTCGCTACACCACTCTTAAAGATGCCTGGTTTCAGCAGGAGGTGACTCCCAGTTGTCGTTGTGTCCATCAAAATAACGGACGGGAAGATTTGCCAATTCCACATCACTCATATTGTCCAAGCAGGCAAGATTAACGGTGTAAAACGCTCTACCCTTCCTAGCCGAATAGCCATGCCAAAAGAGGTGTACTCCGCAGTGCTGGCAAAATCGATGATGGATACTATGGGCACCAAATTGATAGTCATTCAAATCTGCTTCGCCCGCTAGCAGACGAAAGGCATCAGGTGTGAGAACAACTCCCCAAAGCCTAATCTTTGAACAGATTGAACAGTTACACCTGCCCGTTCCTGCACTCAAATCGATATCGGCTTCAAACCGCACTTTCCCACAGTGACAGCCTCCCTGGTATGTTTTCTCCATGAGTTCATCTCCTGTTTTATATAATTAGCATTCTAAACTCTCCAGCTGGGAGAGCCACTTTTTTCACAAAGTCCAAAACCTCTGTGTAGAACTTCAAGACTTTTTCCTGGTCATTGACAAATATAGAGCGAGTGCGATCGCTGGTGGAACCATTAATAAAATCCAAGGATGTTGAGAATGTCTAAACTAAAATACTTTGTTGCTTGTACCGTCGATCGATTTATCGCCCGCAAAGATGGTTCATTTGACTTTTTTCTGACAGAAGGAGAACAGGTTGCTGATTTGCTGACCAACTTTCCTGAAACCATTCCGGTTCACTTTCGGGATCAACTGGGTATTACGGCTGAGAATCAGCACTTTGATAGCGTTTTGATGGGACGCAAAACCTACGAAGTCGGAGTCAAAGAAGGAATTACAAATCCCTATCCGCAAATGAGACAGTACCTCTTCTCGCGAAGCTTAAAGGAGAGTCCCGACCCAGCAGTTGAGCTTGTCTCATCTGATCCGGTGGCATTTGTTAGAGAACTAAAGCAGCGACCCGGTAAAGATATCTGGCTGTGTGGTGGTGGAGATTTAGCAAGCGTACTTTTTCCAGCGATCGACGAAATGATTCTGAAGGTGCATCCGTTTCTACTCGGTTCAGGCATTCCACTCTTTTCAAGTGCTATTCACTTAACTTCTCTGGAACTACTTGAAAGCAAAGTTTACAACAACGGTTTCATGTTGCTGCACTACCGATTAAAGCATTGACATGAAAGTGTAAGATCGCATCTGTAGTCAGTGTCCAGCTTTACGCTCACCAATGTCCCTGGCAATCGTCTCAACTATCCTTTCGGCTAGTGAAATGGTGGAGCGATCGCGCCACACTAGAATCAAGCGCGGATTAAAACAGACTAATGTCCCATACCGCCAATCCAACAGATAGGAGTGATAACGAATGATTTCTACACCTGGCGGACAGATGCCTATCGACTTGCCTATTGGTATGACCTTTCCCCTTTGGGGTTTAGCCATCTTCATCGTATGGACGATCACTGTCGTTGTCCTGCTGCTCATAGTCAGGATTCGGCATCTAGCGGCGGGTGGCTCTGTCAAAGATTTCGCAACACCAAACGATGAAAGCTTGCTTTGGCGGTTATATCGGGTACAGTCCAACTTGGTAGAGAACCTGCCTTTGTATCTGGGAGTTCTCTTCCTCCTGACAGTTCGGGGTGTCTCCGGCACCTTAGTAGATGTACTCATTGTTGTGTACATCGTATTTCGGATTATACACTCACTGATTCACATTGCTGGTCTCGATCCAAGGTTTCGGCTCTTAACCTTAGTAATTCAGTTCGGCTGCTTGCTCGCCTTAACTACCCTGGCAATCTTCTAGTTAAGGACTAGATAAGCGCTCTTGCTCAACCCTATATAATGAGGATACTTTCTGCCAAAAGTCTCTGGCGCTAACCGAGGTGGGATATGTACGAGCAGGTCAAAAAGCCAACGTCCTCCTGGAGTCCTAAAGTTCAGAAGAAACCCTCTAAATTTGGCCCACAGCCGTATAAGGTTCAGCCTAAACAAGGGGAATCCAAGGAAATGCCAGCCTATAAACCCCTACCTACAGACTGGATTACGGACAATCCCATCATGAGGATGTTGGAGACAGCATCACCTCAGGAAGACTCAGAAGGGGAAAACAGCACCCAGTTATCAACTGAATCAGAGACGATTCAGCGCCTGTGTTCTGAATGTGAGGCCGAGTTAGCAGAGGAAGAACAAAAGCAGCCGATCCAAACTAAATTAACAGTAGGAGCGCCCGGAGATCATTACGAGCAAGAAGCGGACAGAGTAGCATCGCAAGTAATGTCGATGCCCGATAATTTGCCGCAAGTGCAGCGCTTTCCTCAAGAGGAAAACTCGGTTCAGATGTGGTCGTTGGCACAGTCAATTACACCATTAGTGCAGAGGCAAGTGGATGAGTCGGTGCAAATGCGATCGCAACTGCAACGTTCAATTCAAGGTGAGGAGACCGAAGCTTTTGCACAACAAGCCCTACAGATGTCAGAGCAAAATACTACAGACAGGGAGAGAATCTCGTTAAAACCTTTAGTGCAGCAAAATGTAACGACTCCGCAGATTCAACGTTGGGGTTTGCCTACAGATTGGCTAGATTACATTGGATTGGGTATTGACGTTGTAGAGCGTGCTTATATAGAACTTGCCTATGAAGAAGGCGACGAGAAAGATTTAAGACGTTTTGAAAATACTCTCTTTTTCGCAATAGATTTGGTACTAGCCGCTTTACCTGCTGCTGGTGGTGGGGGTCTGGCTATGCGAGGTTCGCGTCAATTAGCAATTGCAGGCTGGGGAGCTATTCCCGACTCGGCTAAGCTTCAAATTGCCGAACAAGTTGCCAAACAGATGGGTTGGTCTGTAACCAAGGCGTTGCAGATGATCAATGTGTATATGAGTGCAAGTAACAATAGAGGTGGAGGAGGTACACCAGGAAACAATCAGGCTCAAAATCGCCAGTTCAGAGGTGCTGTTCAGGAGATCGAAAGGCGTATAGGGAGGAAACTTTCCAAAGATGAGATAAGGCAGCTACACGATACCATCACTGGTCAGAATTATGGTTATCACGAAATCGTTGAAGAGGGTATAGGAATGTTTGGCAATTGAGGAATTTGTTAGCTTAGCCAGTACGTTTAAAATCCTCACTCTTAAAAGAACAGAAATTTAGCAGATGACGGTAACAGAAACAGATATTCGTGAAGTCCAAGCTCTTATTAACCCCATACTTTCCCGAAAGGCTTGGGGAGCATCTTTGGGCGTAGGAAGCTTTATTACTTTAGAGTTTGGCGACTCTCTTCCACCTAACCAAAAACGCCAGCGAACTCATGGAGAATGGCATCTTTGGATTTACTGTTGTGCGTGGCGTATTGAAAAAGGTAATGAAGTATTAGCTAGTTCGGAAGATCCACGAGAAAAACTTGAGTTAGCAGTACAACAATTGGAAGGTCTTGCTCTTAATTCCATTCAGCTACTTCCTCCAGCTTGGGATACGGTATTCAGTTTTGACGAAGAGGTCTTTCTACGTTCGTTTTCAATCTATTCAGAAGAGTCTGAGCATTGGATGCTCTACACGCCAGATGGGAATGTCCTTTCTGTTGGTCCAGGGAGTAGTTGGTCTTACGAGAGTAGTTCGACTGTACCTTCTTGAGGCAGTAGCGATCGCCTCATCTGCTCCCTTAATAATCTTCTGGTCATGAGGATTCTAATAACTTATTGACCTGATTTCTTTACTTTACATGATGTTATACCAAATCCGCTGCCATT
>DNXU01000193.1:7588-11569 GCA_003505715.1 Cyanobacteria bacterium UBA8803
GGTTATCGAGTCGGATTTGGTATCAATCAGCAGGTGGGGGAGATTTCAACCAATGCAGACAACGCTGGATGTGTAATCTTGCTGCCTTATCGTTATTATCAATAGATAAAACTTTAGCAAACTCACTCATAGCTAGGGCAAACTGATGGTTTAGATAAAAGTGACGCCCTTTACGATAATGTTCAACTATCTGCTGTTGGGGTTCTGAAAGAGGTTGGGAACGCAATCCTATGAGTTCGTAAATTGCCACAGCTCTCTTTTTGCCTTTAACTTGAAGGCGATCGAGTTCCCTAGCCCAAATGCGATCGCCACATTGTCGATAAGTCATCTCGCTGATAATGATGTCGCAGTTATATTCCCGGCTGGCATGTTCTAGTAGAGAGGTAAAGTTGACTACATCATTAGAGACATTTGGCTCTGAGCTAATAGTATCATGGCTCATTTGGCCAGAGTGAATCCCAATACCAATCCGCAGCTGGTGTTGCTTTTGGGGGAAGTGGCGGGAGTTAAATTCAGCTAATCGGTGACGCATTTCTAAGGCGGTTTGTACGGAATACCAAGCCCGATGGTGTAGCGGTAATGGCATCCCAAAAACAGCTATCAGCGCATCACCAATGTACTTATCTAAAGCACCTTGGTATTTCATAACCGCCTCAACCATCAACTCAAAATACTGATTGAGGAGGGCAACGACTTCTTCTGGTTCCATGTCTTCAATCAAGTTAGTATAACCCCGCAGATCAGAACACACAACTGAAACATTCTCTGGCGTTAACGAGGTGCCGTTGCGATTTCTCAGCCACTCTTGAGTTAATTCCTGGCTGATGGGGCGCTCGCTGGTACTCCTAAGGTGCTGATTATTGCTCATCTCCTCCATGACAACCAACAACCCGTTAAGATGGTTGCCATTGCTAGTATCGGCGATCGCATTAATGGATAAATGAATCTTGTGTTCCTGACCCCTAGAGATTAATGTCTGATTGGGGTGATATTGTTGGCCATCTCCAGCTAATGCCTGCTGGCACCACTCGATGAGGTTTCCTTCTTGAATCTGAACTAGCTCCCGAATGTAATGCCCTTGGAGTTGTTCGTCATCGCTGATATTTAACAGTTGCTTGGCTCGTTCGTTAAAGGTGAGGATGCGACCGACGCGATCGGTACAAATTACACTTTTATCCAGACTGCGGAAAATATTACGCTGGATTTGTTCTTGCTGCTTGAGGGTAGTAAAGAGTTGAGCATTTTGCAAGGCTATGCCTGCTTGCATCGTAAATGCACTCATCAAATGCCGATCGGCTTGGCTAAAACTACTCTTAAAACCTTCGGGTGGCACTGGCCAATCTTCAGGGTTATAATCTGGGAAATGACCCGGTCTTTTTTTGTTTGTTAATTCCATGACGCCCAGCAATTCGTTATGGGCATTAAAGACGGGCAAGCACAGCAAGCTACAACTACGATAGTCTGTATGGCGATCTAATCGTTGGATTGGTTCGGAATTGGGATGAACGTACAAGTCAAACGGGATATTAATCGGTTGACACGATTTAGCCACTTGACCGACGAAGCAGCTGCCCATGGGCAAGCGCAGTTCTTTAAAGGAGCTATCAGAAATCGGTACTTTTGTCCAAAGCTCCTGACGTTCTCGATCTATCAGCCATAATCTACTGCGATCGGCATCAATAAGCGTTTTGGCTTCATCCACAATTAGCTGCATAGTGGCTTCTAAATCTAAACCACCTTGGCTAATTTCGTGTATGGCTTTGATAAAGGCAACGATGGCTCGTTGTTTTTTAATTTGTGCATATAAAGATTGGCATCGTTCAACCATGCTGTGCATGGCAGCAGTTGCCCTAGCCAGCCGTTTCTCATCTTCTGGAGTGAAGCCCTGCCGATCGACTCTTTGATACAGAGAGTCTTCTGGATTACTCTTTTCGTTTAACTTATTAATAAACTGCACAAAAGCAATCGGGTATTTTTGCGAATTTTTTATTGGTAAAGCCAGTAAATTGTAAGCTATATAGTAAGTTGCGTCTTGCCTTTTTTTGGGGCAATAATGATGCTGATGCTTGGAGCAATCAAAAGCAGTATTAACAAATTGTTTAAAATTCTCCTTGTCTCCACGTCCTTTATGGATGGGAATTCTCAATTCTATGAGATGAGGGCAGTCACTGCAAAGAATCGAGCAAACTTCAGGATTCTGCTGATCTAATAGAAAAATAGTCGTGCGATCGACAGCAATAACTTTTTGTAGTCGGTGATTAATTTCTTTTAATAGTTCTAGGAGAATTACATCTAAATCCTGGCGATTTTGCATCTTTATCCTTCCTTAAGAGCTTTAACCAGGTAGTTGCAATTCATCATGACTTGGGAGAGGGGGTACTGTCAAACTCTGCTGCAATGGCACTATTTGGCCGCACGTCTATAGCAGTTCAAGGTTGTAGGGCAGACATTCCCAGGCTTATTGTTCATGGCAATTGAGAAAGGCAATGAACCCTGAACCATGAACCAAAAAGCCAGATCCTTGTACTTCACCCAAGTTAGAACTGCTATACAGATACAATCTTGGCACGACCCTTTAGAGAAAGTCTATCGTCAAGTCAGCCAATGGCCTGAGCGGTATTAGTAGTTGGGCTTTAGAGCTAAAGCCCAACTACTAGTACAGCACGGCGGAAATATCCCACCCTTTACAAAAGGTTAAAAAGCTTTCTTCCCTTCTGCCTGCACAGCACTACGGAGTACAGGGGATCAACGAACAGCCCCCAAGCGCTGAGGAGGCCAAAATCGCTTGGATACCTTACCAATAATCTTACTCCGGGGAACAAAGCCCCAATCTAGGCTATCGTAGCTGCTGTTGCGGTTATCGCCTAAAACCAGGTAAGAATTAGGCGGTACAGTAACGGGTGGGGACTTGTATAGGGGAGGTTGTTCAAGATAATTCTCTTCTAGAGGCTGATCGTTGATATAAACTCTGCCGTTTTGCACCTCTACCCGTTCTCCAGGTAGACCGATCGCCCGTTTAACTAATGCTTCTTGAAAATTTTGGTTTTGGAGTTTTTCTGGAGGTGAGAACAGTACGATATCTCCCCGTTGGGGCGCTTGGAGGCGGTAAGTCTGTTTGTTAATGAATACGCGATCGCCCATTTGCAATGTCGGCATCATCGAATTTGTAGAAATGTAGTGAGGTTCGGCAATATTGGTTTTGATCCAGAAAGCCTCCATGGCTATTAATATAGTTATCAGAATTGAACAAATACAAAGGATCAGGATCGGGTATTGGGATTTTTCTCGACGAACAGGCGATGTTATATAAACGTGATAAGCAACCATTGCTGAAAGCAGAATGGGTACTAATTGCACTAATAAGGAAAAGATAAAAAAGGTAAATATTAAAACGCTTAACCAAACTTTACCAATATATAAATGTCCCATACCTGGGACGAGCCTGGAAAGAAATACAGCCAGCCAGGGGTCTTTACTACTTTGTTTCAATTGAAGAGAGCTAGAGCTATTCTGGTTTTGGGCACTTGAGTAAGAATCGTAAATCGTCCAAATACTCAGGGATAGAGCAGCTAGCAGCAGCATTGAACCAATACCTATATTTCCAGCTGGACTCACGATTAACCAGCCACTCAAACCGTATAGCAGAAGTTGAGTGCCGATTAAAATGTGTCCTTTGCCAACCTTACCTGCATAGATTTGGCCGAGTCCGGGAAAAAATAGGGATAAATTGACGGCCAGCCAAGGCTCTTTTTCAGAAACAAATGGCCCGGAAGTCTGCTTTGTTTGAGACATGGTATTTGCTGTCCAATAGGTAGATTAAATGTCGATACACCCATGCCATAGCTATAAAGTAAAATCCCAACTTTTTTAGACGAACTTGGGGAGTAAATTGCGCTAAATTTTACAAAAATTAATGTACTCGAAGAGCGATAACAAGTTTCATCTGCAAAAATGAATCCTCATACCAAGTTGCGGTCAAAC
>DNXU01000578.1:0-2132 GCA_003505715.1 Cyanobacteria bacterium UBA8803
GCACCCCTTTTCTAAAGGAGAATAGTAAATTGCGTGTATATTTCGGCTCGGATCAGGTTGAGATATACCAAAAGCCGCTCAGTATGAGCTGGCTACCTGTACGGCCACCTTTAAGGACAATCCCATGAGTTACGCAATTATTGAAACTGGCGGTAAACAACTACGAGTTGAACCCGGTCGCTTTTACGATATTGAGCTGTTACCAGTTGAACCAGAAGAACAGGTCACTATTGAACGTGTCTTACTTGTTCAGCACGATGGCGAAGTCACGATCGGTCAGCCTTTCATTGAAGGGGCAACCATTGAAGGCACGGTGATGCGGCACTTTCGCGATCGCAAAATCATCGTCTACAAGATGAAGCCGAAGAAGAAAACTCGCAAAAAGCGGGGACATCGGCAGGAAGTTACTCGCCTGATGGTTAATTCTATCAGTATGAATGGTTCTGTGCTAGCTGCTGCTAATGCCCAGACATCAACCTCTGAAGAAGCACCTGCTACGGAAGTCCCCACGGTTGAGGTTGAGGTGTTGTAACGTAGTCAATACTAAGACTGCATCACAATAAGAGATAGGAATCAACGCAGGACTTTAAGAGGAAACTATGGCTCATAAGAAAGGTACAGGTAGTACACGTAACGGTCGCGACTCTAACGCCCAACGACTAGGCGTTAAGCGTTTTGGAGGTCAGGTCGTTAAAGCAGGCAACATTTTGGTACGCCAGCGCGGCACTAAATTCCATCCCGGTAACAATGTTGGCCTAGGTAAGGATGACACGCTATTCGCTCTCATTGATGGCATTGTCACTTTCGAGAGAAAGGGTAAAAGCCGCAAGAAAGTAAGTGTTTATGCGCTAGAAACTCAGCCATCTCCCGAACCGGAAGTGGTTGCCGCTGGGGGTTAACATTGACACTCCGCCGCTTAAAAGACGGCGGATTCTAAGTAGATACTTCGGGAGGGGTTGAAACACCGTCTCGAAAGTATCTGCTTAGCTGACCAAAGAAAAGCATATCTTCCTCATTACAAGGAAGCGTTCGCTTTTGACCCAATCTCTCCTTGCCGCTGCATCTGGTTAGCACCTACAAAAACACCTATTGATTTTCCGCTAGTCCGTGTAGACTATGTTCAGCCTTTTCTCCCCCCAAAGTTGGGGGACAGGGGGGGCTGGAAGTCGGAGGGTCAAAATGGGCGTAACTTCTACACATTCTCCCCTTATCTTGGTGGTTGACGATGACCGGACTCTCAGAGCGCTGCTTCGCCTTGCGATGGAAGAAGAAGGGTATCAAGTGGCAGAGGCGGAAGATGGAGAGAGTTGCTTGAGTGAATTTATCAGGTTACATCCTGATATCGTACTGATGGATGGCGTGATGCCTGTGATGGATGGTTTCACCTGCTGTCGCTGCTTGCGTACTCTTGCTGCTGCCGAGTATACGCCAGTTCTGATGATCACCGTACTTGACGATCGCGATTCTATCGATCGAGCCTTTGCCGCAGGTGCTACAGATTATGTGACTAAACCGATACTGTGGGCGGTTCTGCGCCAGCGTGTTGTCCGTCTGCTAGAAGCTAGTCGATCGTTCAAACAAGTCAAGGAAATTGAAGCGGTTTTGCAATACCAAACTCAACGGGAGTTTTTGTTTCGGGGTATTGCCGAGCGCGTGGCACAGTCTTTAAAGTTGGCGGAAATTCTGAACTCATCAGTGGCGGAAATTCGAGAATTTCTGCAAGTCGATCGAGTGGTTGTGTATCACCAAAATGGGAATTTGATGGTGAAGGCTGTTGCTGAACATGTTACATTGCCAAAGCTGCTCTGGCACGATCCTGGTTGGGAAATGGCCTATGCCAAAGATTTTGAGGCGGGAGAAGTGGTAGCGATCTCAGATATTCACGAGGAGAATGTGCCACCTGCTGTGGTGAAGCATCTGGAACTGTTGAATATTAAGGCGGTGCTGATGATACCAATGGCGCTTCGAGGTAAGTGGTGGGGACTGATACAAATGTCTCACTCAGATCTCAGAAACTGGGACGCGGACATAGTGGATCTGCTAGTTGAGTTAGGGGATTTGATAGCGATCGCTATTGAGCGTTCTGGTTGACACTCTTATTATCATGGTCGGTTGATTAATCCTAATAAAAC
>DNXU01000578.1:2187-5448 GCA_003505715.1 Cyanobacteria bacterium UBA8803
GGTCGCTAAACCCGCCCCTACATGATGTTTCGGGTGTTTAACCTGATTTTACATTATACAGCACTTGCGATGCTTAGTTTTTTGGATGCTATATAGATTTATAACTATTTGCCTTTGCAAGATAATTAAGTAATGTAAATAAGTTATACATAAGTTGAACATAAGTTGAATATGATCTTCCACATCAGACTGGTATGCTTTAGATCCTGAGGGTAAAAGAATAGTCAAAATTGATACAGTATGTGGCAGTAGCCTCATTGACTGATAAATTTTAGACATTCAATTAACATCGGCAAGGGACTCAAGTCTCTTGCTTATAGCTGAAGTCCGTTGAAAGAAACGGACTGATGGCGGTGCTTAGAGTCGGTTTCAACTGACTTGACATGTTGGCCAAAGGTTTGAACTTTTGGTTAATTTAGTCTGGGTTTGGGCTGACTTGAAATATTAGCTAAGGGTGTGAAATGGGTTGTTTTTGGCGTAGTGAACTTGGCGAGGTGATCGCCTGAACCTAAAACACTAACGGCGAGTTATTTCGGTAATAAGGTAAATTCCTATGGAACCAAGGTTTGATCTTACTGAAACCATTTTATCTCGTGGTTGTTGGCAAGATATGGGGACTACGGCGGTGCAAGCTAATATCAACTTACTTTATACCCTAGAACGCTGTAAATTTCGGTTGAGTATTAATGAGGCCAGACTCCAGCTACCTGAGCAAGAGGCCGTTCCAGCGGTATTGTTCGCTGGTAATTTTCACTACGATTTGGTAGGTAGAACTGTCGATAAATGCCTACAGCATCTACATAAAACTCTGGCAAATTGGCAGGATGATTTGGTAGCTTATCGAGAAATTATAGATGATAAATTCCTGGTTGGACTTCGAGAAAATACTGTCTCAGTACTTCCAACTCTAGCTGTTAGCTAATTCACTTCAATTTGCTGATTCACGTAAAACACTAAATGAGGATATAGATCATGGCGGACTTATTTGAAGATAATTTGTTACCTGGAGATGAGCTACCCGACGAAAATCTGACTGTAAGTCAAGAAGCTCCAGCTGTAAGTACAGATAAACCAGATTACGCTCCAGGTGAAACGGCAATCATTACAGGAAGAGGATTTGCGATCGGTTCGACCATTCAGGTTGCGCTCCAGGATGACCCCAACGATCCTGGGGACGATGGCATCACCAATATCTACACACCCTTTTCGATTACCGATGGAGTCCAAATAAAGGATGTCAATGGCAACGTCATCGGCGGCGATTTGGATGGAGTAGCTGACGGTAACTTTACTACAACCTGGTTAGTGCCACCCGATCCTGATGGTAATGGGCCACAAATTGCCTCTGCGTATCATGCAACGTTGATTTTGACGGCAACAGGTAATGGTGCCGATAGCACTTTAGGTACAGCAGATGACCAAACAGCGACGACAACTTTTACAGACGCTGGCAGTAAAGAAGCAGCAAATCTTGACCAGTGGCAAAATGGACCTAGCGATAACCTTGACCCGAACCAAGATGGTTGGGTAAACGGAAACCTAAACGGATCGCAAGCACACTATAACGAAGGAGAATATGTACCTTACCGTACAACCTTAAGCGCTCTCGATCCCAATATTAAATACTGGCACCAGTTTGAATGGGATACGACAGTGAGTTCGGGCAAGCACGCGCTGGACTTCCTTGGAACTTATGATGCCAGCTTCAATCCCCTTCCCGCCGGAGAAGTATATCCTAATCCTATAACAGGAGGACCGGGGGTTGGAGACAATCAGACAGTGGGTTCAGCCACGATCAGCACCCTCGACATTCCGGACGATCCTAGGGTTCTTGCTGGACAAGACGGTGTGATTGGCACCTCGGACGATATCACCCAGGGTCCTGGCGTAATGACGCTGTATGGCGGTACCTTTGATGGCTACGCCCTTCCAGGAATAGATGGGATTTTTGGCCCAACGAACTACATTACAGGAGCAACCAATGACCTGCTCCTCCGTACAGGTGCAGATAACGTTTTTAACACTGTTGATGACCAGCTTATTAATCCTGGTGCGGATGGGTTTTATGGCACAGCAGACGATATAACCACAACAGGTGGGTTCGGTACGAATACCCCTACACAAATTTTCCTGAATACCGGCAAAAGTGTCATCAACGGCGTTGACGGGATTTTTGGCAATACCGATGACTACAACCCTTATAGTTATACGGGAACCTATGCTGGAGCCAGCACAGCATCACTGGTACCAGTAATCACATACAACGGCTTAGCAGAAGGGAATGCCATCCTGGCTTGGAGTGGACACATTGCGACCCGAGCCAACTGGGGTACTAACAATTCAGCCGCTGCTATTAGTGGATCGCCCTACCACATGCGGGGCTTGGATTTCATTTCCCAAAACGATTCAACCGTGAGTTGGGGAAACCAAGATCGTTCTCTGCAAAATAATGCAGTTACCTACCCTGCCTCGATTACGGTCAAGAAAGAAACGACTCCCGATGGTTCTAATCAAACATTTGATTTTACCCTTACTCGTCCAGTTAACACCGTTGATGTTCTGAACGGATACATCGATTTGAGTGGCGATCGAGCTATTGATGGGCAAGACGATGGCACGTTCGTAGATAGTGGTGGAGAAACTTTTACTGTTGTCAATGGTGTTATCACCAGTTATAACGGTGCTGGCACAGTCAATAGTTACTTTGTCAACACCAGTGGTCTAGTTGTTAGTGGCAGTACTAGTGGTTCAGTTGTCACAGCCGTTGATCTAGCAGGAACTGGAACTGTTTCGTTCTCCCTTGTTGATGGTGGCTCGATTACCTTTGATACGCTGACTGATTTTGCTGGTTATACGATTAAAGAGATCGTACCTGCGAACTGGGATTTAACCAGCATTAACAGGGTCGAGATTGACGAGATCAACTCAGGTGACGTTAATGATACTGTAAACAATCCAGCGAACGACCAAACCACCATTTCACTTACTGAAACCGATAGCTGGACGCTGACATTCAACAATAATCTGATTGCTCAGGCACCAGCCATCAATCTGGAGAAAACGGTTAACCCGACATCAATCCCAGAAGGAAGTACTGGACCTGTCACCTATACCTACGTTTTAACTAATACTGATCCGACTCCGGGAGTAGATCCCGATCCGTTGACTATCACTAACTTGGTAGATGACAACGGTACAACTGGGACAACCACCGATGACTTCAAGTTGGTCAATAACGGCACTTTGGTAGCGGGTGTGACC
>DNXU01000416.1:0-5946 GCA_003505715.1 Cyanobacteria bacterium UBA8803
CTCCCCCTCAAAGTTGGGGGGGCGGGGGGGGGCAGAGAGTTGGGCCTGTGTGTCTGCGTCCCGGCATTGGCTCGGAGGCACTCAAGTCAGCACCTCGACAACCGAAGGAGATACTCGATCCCAGTGGCAGACGACTGATTGTGCTGATTACAGACTGTGTTGCTACCTACTGGCAAAGTAAGGCATTAATAAAGACTTTGAAGTTATGGTCACAGCATAGTCCTGTTGCTATCGCTCAGGTGTTACCCGAATGGCTGTGGGTGCGGACGGCAATCCGAGGTTTTGAGCCAGTGCAGCTAACGGCATTGGAGCCTGGGGTGCCTAATAGTCAGTTGGTTATCGATTGGAGTGGGGTGTGGCAGGCCCAGTCAGATGGGAAAGCTAGCCTATGCGTGCCGATTTTACCGCTAGAACCGGACTCGGTGCAGACTTGGAGCCAAATGCTGATGGGGCAAAGTGATGCTCCAGGGTATTGGGTGCGATCGTTTCCGACTAAGTCAGAATCATCAGAACCAGCATCATTGTCTCCAGAACAGCGCGTCGAGCGGTTTCAGGTGATGTCATCTCCTATAGCACAACGGTTGATGGGTTTGGTGGCAGCATCCCCTGTAATTACGCTGCCCGTGATTCGACTAATTCAGGAAACTCTGTTGCCTAAGTCCCAGCAGATGAATGTGGCAGAGGTACTACTAGGCGGTTTATTAGAACCCATCGAGCCACCCCAACTGGGGGCAAATCCCGATGAGGTTGAGTATCACTTTGGGGATGAGGCGATTCGCGATCGGTTGCTGGCAGAAACACCCGTCACGGACACGGTGCGGGTTTTATCGAAATTCATAGAGCGTCAGTTTGATAAGTCGCTAGATGAGTTTGTGGCAGAGTTACTAATTTGGAGCCAGAGCGAGGATGCGAAATTAGCAAAAAAAGCTCGTCCTTTTGCTACCGTGACAGCAGCCGTATTGAAGCGGAAGGGGGGGAAGTATGGGGAATTTGTCGAGCTAATAGAGCATCAGTATGGGAGTTCTCCCCAACCTCCCTTAGAAAATACAGTCTCATTTCCACCTTTGCAAGAGTTTGAGTATCAAACAGCGAGGATAGTATTTGAGGAGGAAGAGGCACTTCAGCCCTTTGAGTTTGAGATGGCTACGGTAGAAGTGCAGCGCAAATTGATTCGTAGCCAGTTTCAAGTCGTCATCAAGCGGGAACGAAGGCAAGCTTGGGGTTATGTCGAACGGCTGAGTGAGACGGTGGAACTGGAGATGATGGCAATCTCAGCAGGACGGTTCCGCATGGGTTCACCCGAGAAGGAGTCACAACGGTATAAGGATGAAAGTCCCCAGCATCAAGTAAGTGTACCCGCGTTCTTCATGGGTAAGTATCCGGTCACACAAGCGCAGTGGCGAGTGATTGCAGGCTTGCCCCAAGTGGCACGAGAGCTAGATCTAGATCCCGATCCTTCAGAGTTCAAGGGAGAGAATCACCCTTCGATAAACTCAGGGCAACGCCCCGTTGAGAACGTCTCTTGGTACGATGCGACAGAGTTTTGTGCGCGACTTTCGGAGTTAACGGTAAAGCCATACCGCTTACCGAGTGAAGCCGAGTGGGAATATGCCTGTCGTGCTGGAACAACAACACCGTTTCACTTTGGAGAACTCATTACCCCAGACTTGGCCAACTACGATTGGAATAGCACTTATGGCTTTGTTGAGGTGACAAAGCAAAAATCTTTTGAAAGAACGACGCCTGTAGGTCATTTGGGCGTAGCCAATGCGTTTGGACTCTATGATATGCACGGTAATGTCTGGGAATGGTGTGAGGATCATTGGCATCGTAATTATGAGGGAGCGCCGAAGGACGGCAGTGCTTGGATAGAGGCTGAAGCAGAAGAAGATGCAAGTCGTGTCCTGCGAGGCGGTTCGTGGCACGACTTTCCTAAGGATTGCCGTTCTGCTTCTCGCAGCAACGACCTTGCGGAGTTTCACAACTACGACATCGGTTTTCGTGTTTTGTATAGTGGGCAGAGGACTCTGTAACCCTCTACCCTCTTGCTCTTTTGCCCTTTTCCCTGTATAATCTATTCACTTTTGCCGCTAAAAGCGGCTCGAAATTTTTAGAGGAAAATCGACGCAACCTAAAAGGATATAATATCATTTCCGATTGATTAATCATAATCATTAGTGGGATCTACGACTTTTCATCCCATGCGACTCATCATTCAGCGAGACAATTGCAAAGCCAAATATTACCCCGAAGATTTGGGTAACGGTGTCACGCTAGATATGGTACTCATTCCAGGGGGAACATTCCTGATGGGTTCACCAGAGGATGAGCCAGAGCGAAGCAATAGTGAAGGTTCACAGCACGAGGTAACGGTGCCCTCATTTTTCATAGGTAAGTATCCTGTGACCCAAGCCCAGTGGCAAACGGTTGTTGCCCTACCCAAGGTAAACCAAAACTTAGAGCCTGACCCGTCAAGGTTCAAAGGAGGCGATCGCCCCGTTGAAAATGTCTCCTGGCACGATGCCACAGAATTTTGTCGTCGCCTTGCCCACAAGACGGGTAGGCCATATCGTCTCCCCAGTGAAGCAGAGTGGGAGTATGCCTGTCGTGCTGGAACCACCACACCGTTTTACTTTGGCGAGACCATCACAACCGGGCTAGCCAACTATAACGGTACTGACAATAAGTATGGCTCTTATGGTCGTGGGCCTAAGGGGATTTACCGTAAAGAAACGACCCCTGTTGGCAGTTTTCCTGCTAATGCCTTTGGACTCTATGATATGCACGGCAATGTCTGGGAATGGTGTAAAGATCATTGGCATTCTAATTATGAGGGAGCGCCAAAGGATGGTAGTCCTTGGATAGACACTGAAGCAGAAGAAGATGCAAGTCGTGTTCTGCGGGGCGGTTCGTGGTTCTTCGGTCCTAGGTATTGCCGTTCTGCTTGTCGCTTCAACCTCTATGCGGAGTTTCGCTTCGGCAACGCTAGGGGTTTTCGTGTTGTGTGTAGTGTGCCGAGGACTCTGTAACACTTTTCCCTCTGACCCTTTTGCCCTTTTCTCTTTTACCTTTCAACTGGCTATAATTTTGTTTTCTATCTCAAGGTTCAGCGAGTTGAACAAACTTGTCTGTTTGAATTCTCACCTATCCCAGCGCTTATCTGGTTCCTTCAAAGTGATTACTACAAGCCAACAACTAAGCGATCGCATCAACTACCCCCAAGTGCTTGAATCTCTACTTCCTGTTCAACCTCTAATTCTATTTGAGCTTCGACAAATGGCGCATAAATCGGGATATTAGCTGCAACAGCTTCAAAACTAACAACTAAAGAGTATGGTGCTGTAGCATCTGGATCGTTGTTCCAACCTTCATGTCCAACCACTGCTATGCAGAAAGCTTCTGTTAGTTCAAATGATTTGACAACAGTCCAATCTTTTTGAATAGTTCCGGCACTTCTAGATACATCCTTAATTTTCCCATGATTATTTTGTTTACCTAGCATCCACTTAAAAATACTTTCTCCTTTCTCGCTATCCTCTGGAGCTTCATATTTCTCCAAAGTTCTTCCCAGAAATCGCTCTGGATCTTCTCGTCTTTTACTACAATCCCAATCGAGCCAGGTTGATAAATATTTTTCTTCGATTCCGTCTCGTTCTACGAGGTTGAGCTTTGTAGAAAAGAGTTACTTCTAGCATTCTTCATAGGTTGAATCACGCTTATTAAGCCAATTATTAACTCGTTTAGCAAATTGCTCATTACTTTCATTAGATTTACGCTTTGGATAATCCGATAGCTTCACCTTAGTGCCTACACAAGCAATTCCTATATCAACAGTGTATATATCCTCATCTTTAACTCGATCCCAATGAGCTAATAATTCAGGCGAGAGGATATATTCTGGTCTTTTTACCATTTAGTTCTCCTAACAAGCAAATGACTGATTCTAATAAATCTTAATTTCTGCAATGGCTTCTTCCAAATGTTCCTGAATTACTAACTCTTCTCGTTCAAGAATCGCTCGTTTAGCAGCATCTTGTGCTACTCGCACGGCTTGAGCCGCTGAGAAACCACTCATCTGTTTAATAATCCCCGACCATTCGATAGAGCCAACTCCAATTGTTTCTAGAGTCTGCCTTAGTATAAATTCTAACTCCTTTTCCCCCGGTAGCGGTACTTCAATCAAGTCATCAAACCTTCTCCAAAGCGCGGTATCTAGAGCCTTGTTCAGGTTCGTTGCCGCTACTAAAAGGCCAGAAGAAGAATCATACTCGTCTAGGATTTGGAGAAACGTGTTAACTACTCTTTTGATTTCTCCTACTTCCTGATTATCCTCCCGTGACTTAGCAATAGAGTCGCATTCATCCAGAAACAATAAACATGGTTCGGCGATCGCTTTATCAAACACTAGCCTTAAATTACTTGCAGTTTCACCTAAAAAAGACGATACCATGGCATCAAAACGAACTTTAACCAGAGTTAAACCTGTGTTCCAAGCTAAACGTTCTGCTCCCAAAGTTTTTCCACAACCTGGAGAACCATATAGAAGAATTTTTTGTCTATAGCGCAAGCCATGATGAGCTAGTCTATCTCTTGCTGCATACTCGCGCTCAATCCTCTGGAAACGTTTTTCAATGTTCGGCGGTAGTACCATATGATGCCGTAACTTTTCTCTTGGTATAAGACTAACTAGGGGAACATTGAATCGCTTACTTGTGGGTAGTTCACTGAGAGCCTGTAAGTTCTCTGATTTAGATATAGCTAATTTAGTGACGTTAGAAGTATTAGAAACTGGTTTGCTGTGGTTAGCGGAATTCTCTTTCTTACTCTTCTTAGTAATATTCTCTAACTGATCGGCTAGGAGAGTGTGTCCCTTCCTACGCTCTTCCTCTATAACTAGGTATGCGAGTTTGTCAATCGCCTCTGTGTCCGAACTGGCGATCGCTCTAAATAATCTTTTGAGAAGCTCTCCTTTCATAGCCCCTCTCAGTATAAGGGAAGTAATATCCTATCGTTATTATAGTACATATATACTAATGTGCTGTTTCAGAAATTACCAATTATCCAAAATTACGTAAATAAGTCTTCCTGTTCAGGAGTTCCCGTTCGGACTTCGGCGTGATCTCACCGTCGCAGCCTCACGCCGAAGTCCGAACCGCGCTCAGTCGAGTCGCACAAGCCTGTTAAAAGTTCCCTGTTCCCTATTCAAGTTTGACAAATTTACCATCTTGAACTTGAATTAAAGCATCAGAGCGTTCTTTTTGAACGACGAATTGCCGCTCGCCTGTGCTATTTTTGTAACTCTAGATTATCAGTCTGGACGATAAATCTCACCGAATCGTCACTTCTAACCGTATTTAATAAAGTCTCTTTGATATCCTCTAATATCGAAATAACGCAGCGAGTGAGGGGGAAGTAGATGTTTAGGGGGATTTGGCGGCGGTTGGTGAGGTTGTTTCAGAATCTGTTCGGCAAAAGGCAGGAGGTTCGCCCTAAACCTGAGGCTACTGCTACGCCGAAACCTCTAGAGGATGCAGATTATGAGTATCTGTTTCGGCAGTTGCTCGAAGGAGTAGCGCACGGCTGGCAGCAGGCGCGGATCGTACAGTTTTTTGATGGACTCAAAGGACGCACTACTCATGCTGAATGGGTAGGGTGGTTAAGCCGTTTTGGGGAAAAGGTACTGGCATCGCGAGCTTCAAATCGCGAGTTGGCTATGCGGCTGGTACAGGTGGGAGAGGCAATGCAATCTATTCCCTCGATTCGAGAAATAGGAGAAGCAGCTTATAAGATTGGGCAGCAGGTACTGACGAGGGAGCATAACGGGATAGTATGGGAATACGATGGGCCAGATGGTTAACTTCAAATGCAACCTCATCCCTTAGCATCTTGAAGCCGCTACCGTAATTGCTTTTGCGATCGCCGATGGAGAAATTTCTTGTTCCCCCC
>DNXU01000416.1:5978-9896 GCA_003505715.1 Cyanobacteria bacterium UBA8803
TGGGGGGTTAGGGGGGCATTTGCGTAAGTCCTAATAGGGAAGGATATTACCAGACACGATAGGATTTGCCAGCACCCAGGAAGGGTCTAGTTTGGAAAAGTCCTCGCGAATAGAATATATAGTGTAGAACGTTTAGTGGGGGGTCTGACCCATCAGATCCTGTTCGGTAAGGGATGAGGGATGAATATGCAGAATCAGCCCCTACCCCATCTTAACTCAGACTGTAAGTTCCCAAACACTGGAGTAAGCCATAGTAGAATTGCCCTTGAATAATGCCCTAGGTAGTGCCAGGATAATGACCAAACCAACTCAGCTAGTCTATCCTACCGTTGATTTATTTCTTTACGACCTGCGCGACGGCTTAGGGCAATATCCTCTAGAAATTAATCGCCATCGCCAAAAGTTTGGTCAAAAAATGGCTGCTAATCTAGATGAGAAGGAATTAGCTCAATTAGCAGCCTTAGAAAATCCCGAAGCCGACTACGTCCCCCTCTTAGCTCAACCCTTTGATTCTCCCTTAGATGGCTACTCCTATGCCCTGCAATTAGGAGATATCTACGCTCTCCATGTGGCTTGTGCGGGCGAGTATAAAGATGCTAATAGCCAAAAGCGCAATAATAGCACCCAAAATATTGAAAATTTGAGCAAACTAAAACAAACTATTGTTGCTAAAATTAATCAGAGTGTAGAGCCAAGGGAAATTCGGCCAGAACAGCAAGGTACGATCGGGCAAACCTGGCTCATTTCAGTTCAGATCGCAGATAGCAATCAAGATCCCCAACAACTTGCTAAAGCCTGTTACGAGCAAATTACCCCCAATCCTAACTGGAAACCAGATTTTAAAGAACAGGGCCGCTTGCTGGGGGCAAGAGTGTTTGAGTATTGGCACCTGCCGACCAACTGGACGCAAGACTGGGAGGAATTTAGCCAGGAAAATTATCATATTATTATTTGCCTGTTTCCAGCAGGCAAGAACATCGCTGAAATTCGGCAAAAACTGGAAGATATTTACTTAGATTTCACTCGCCTGTTTGGCTACCGTCATAAAATCATCTGGTCTTACTGGCAGAGCCGCCGCCTGACAGCGCAACTAAAAAAACAGTCAGTGGAGATTAGAGATTTAGTTGCTAAGGTAAAAGATTTATCGCAGCAAAGACCATCTCAGGGGGTAAACTTGAATGAATTACAACTTGCCTTAACTCAATCGCTGCCAAGTTTATCAGATTATGCTTTTAACTTAAATGATTTGGAATTCCAAGCTAATATGATTAAAGTCAATTTGGAAAACTATAAGAAGCGGTTGCAAAAACTGGAACGAGAAAGCACGAGCTATTTAAAAATATTAGCCAACTTCAGCGATTTTACCGAAGAAAAATACTTGCAGCAGATAGAAACAGATTGCAGTTATCTCCGTCCCGGTTTAATATTACTGGAAAATCTGATTAGAACGATTGGTAGCACCAGCCAAATCGAACAAACTAAAAGAGATCGCACCCTCAATACCACTGTAGCAGTGGTTGGACTGGGATTGGCAATTAGCTGTATCACCGCCACTGTCCTGGTGGAACAAATGCCTCCGGCTCAAGAGACACCATTTTTCTTGACAGTGGTATTTTGGGGAAGTATCTGCACGGGTTTGATAGCAGTGGCGATCGCCTTAGTTGGGTTTTCCCGCCATCGCTATCGGCAATAGCACGAGGGGAATTGCCCAGATGACGCCACCAACACCACAGGACATCAATGTCTACTTAGCCAAGGAATGGTTGCAGCAGGGAATTGAATACTTTAAGTTAGGACGTTACCCAGAGGCGATCGCTAGTTTGGAACAAGGGACAAAATTGAACCCCGACGATCCCCAAGTCTGGTTCCATCTAAGTAATACCCTCTTTAATCTGGAACGCTATAAAGAGGCGTTATCTGGGTACGATAAAGCCCTGCAACTGCAACCAGACTACCAAGAGGCGTGGTTTAATCGGGGCAATACTCTGTTTAAATTAGGACGCTACCAAAAAGCGATCGCCAGTTACGACCAAGCCATCGAGTTGAACTCGGACTTCCATGCGGTTTGGGGCAATCGAGGTAGTGCATTGTACAATCTAGGGCGTTGGGACGAAGCCGTAACCAGTTGCGCGAACGCCACAACCGCCAAACCCGACTACCCCGAAGCTTGGTACATCCAGGGTTTAGCGTTGATGCATCTAGAACGGCATGAAGAAGCGATCGCCAGTTTCAATCGCGCCCTGGAATTCAAACCCGACTACCCCGATGTCTGGAAAAACCTAGGCTCGGTATTGTTTAAATTAGAACGCTACCCCGAAGCCCTAGCCAGTTGTGATCGCGCCACTACCCATAAACCCGATGACTGCGATGCTTGGTTTTATCGAGGTAATACCCTCTACAAACTAGGAAACCTAGAAGAGGCGCTCTCTTGCTACGACCGAGCGATACAATTAAAACCAGACTACCCCGAAGCTTGGAACAATGCGGGCTTGGTGCTGTTTAATTTAGGACGCTATCAAGAATCTCTCTCCTGTTGCGATCGCGCCACCACCCTCAAACCTGACTATCACGATGCCTGGTTTAACCGAGGCAATGCCCTATTTAACCTAGGAAATCTCGAAGAAGCCCTAATTAGCTACGACTATACCCTGCAATTAAACCCCGACTTCTATCCAGCTTGGGGCAACCGCAGCAGTACCCTGTATAACTTGGGACGCTATCCAGACGCGATCGCCAGTTGCCACAAACTTACCCTCAGCAAACCCGAATACTATGAAGCCTGGTACATTCAGGGCAGGGCATTAATGAATATGGAACGCCCGGAAGAAGCAATTGCTTGTTTCGAGCAAGTTACCAAATTTAAGTTAGACTACCCCCCAGCCTGGTTCTATCGGGGCAGTTTGTTATTTGACTTAGGCAGAACCGAAGCCGCCCTCGCCAGTTGTCAACAAGCCACCAAATTCCAACCCGACTACGCTGAAGCTTGGTACATCCAAGGTATGGCTCTAATGAGCTTAGCACGATCCGCAGAAGCCCTCTCTTGCTTCGACAAAGCCATAGAACTCAACCCCGATAACCCCGACGCCTGGAAAAACCGGGGCGGCGTCTTGTGTCAGTTAGAACGCATTGAAGAAGCGATCGCCAGCTACGAACAGGCCACGGCCTACAAACCCGATTATTATCAAGCCTGGTATAATCACGGCTTGCTACTCGTGCATTTAGGACGAACCGAACTAGCGATCGCCTCTTTTGACAAAGCCCTAGAGTTCCAACCCGAACTCTACCAAGCCTGGGGCAACCGGGGTAGCGTGCTATTTGGCTTAGGACGGTATGAAGAAGCGATCGCCAGCTATGACAAAGCCTTAGCCATCCAACCGGAAATCTATCAAGCTTGGAACAATCGGGGCATTGCCTTGGATAATTTAGGACGCCATGAAGAAGCGATCGCGAGTTTCGACAAAGCCCTAGAACTTCAACCCGATGACTCAGAAGCTTGGAATAATCGGGGTATTGCCTTGGATAATTTAGGAAGGCATAAAGAAGCGATCGCCAATTTTGACAAAGCCCTAGAATTCCAACCCGATGACCCCGAAGCCTGGAACAATCGGGGTATGGCGTTGGATAATTTAGGACGTTATGAAGAAGCCATTGCCAGCTTTGACCAAGCCCTTGCCCTCAAAATAGACTACCCCGAAGCCTGGAACAATCGCGGCATGGCGCTGTTTAACTGGGGACGGTATGAGGAAGCCATCGCCAGTTACGACCAAGCCTTAGAATTGCAACCAGAGGATGCTGAGGTATGGCATAATCGGGATATTGCCCTAGAAAATTTAGGCAATCGTCGGGTAGGTTAGGCGCAGCGGGAGCATGTCATCTTTGTAGGTGGGGTCTAGTTGCAGGGCGGGTTTCGACTTCGCT
>DNXU01000434.1:0-2655 GCA_003505715.1 Cyanobacteria bacterium UBA8803
TGAAAATTGAAAATTGAAAATTGGGGGTTGTTTAGTTCTCCCTTGTCTCACCGTTTTGCTTATTGTTTCACCTTGGCCTGCTTTACCATAGCAGTTGGTTTGACTGGGTGTGGCGATCGCCCAACTCCTGCTCAGCTAGAAGCGTTGCGTCAGGAAGCAGTAGCTCTGAATGCAGCGACAATGGTTACCCAGAACAATGAAAAGGAAAAAAATCCCCAAGAGTGGGAACTAGCTATTGCAGGACAAACCGCTATTGGTAAATCAGTGCGCTTGAGTTGGTCTCAACTCGAAGCACTGGCAACAACATCAATCTGGACGAAGGAACCACATAGTACCAACGATCCCGATGCTATCTTTCACTTTCGGGGCATTGCCGTATCCAAACTGCTCGATCAGTTCGGGGTTGGGCCTCAGGTTAAAGAAGTAACGTTTGTTGCCTATGACGCCTATCGTTCAACCGTCAGCCTTACCGATCTGCGTCAGTATCCGATTACGATTGCCTTAGAGCGCAATAACCAAAAGATTTCTCGGAGTGAAGGCGGCCCTCTTTACCTAACGTTTCCACACACCGAATTCCCACAGCTACAGCCGAAGTATCCCGATCGCTTCTGGGCATTTTACGTGACTGATATGGTAATTGGCACTGAAGAGATCCAGCTGAGAGCAGGCAACCGCCTATTCGATGCTGCCGCCNNTTGAAAAATTACCGCAAGTCACCCTCAAACAAACTGTTGGCTACCACATCAGTTGGCCTGCTGGTGAAGTCAAGCTCCACGGCGTTTTAGTACGTGACGTTCTAGCGGCTGCTGGACTCACGCTCTCCCAAAACGGTGCCGTCATCGTTCGGGGCAAATCGCCGATCTACCGAGACCCTGCTAATCCCATCCGCCTCAAAGCATCTGATGTTAAAGATTGCGATATTCTCCTAGCCACTCATTGGGATAACGATCGCAAACCCATCCCTGCCAAGATGGGTGGGCCAGTGGCTCTAGCTATCTCTTCTGCTTGCCAAACTCAATTTGACGCTCGGCGTTGGGTAACCTTTGTAGAGGAGCTTGAGGTTACCCCATAACCAATAGGCTCCACGGCAGAAGGAAAAGAGTTTCCCAACAAACAACCAACAACAAATAACTAATGAAGGTCATTTCGTTCCGCTCTATCCGTACCCGGATCGTGACCGCCACTATCGTATTAATTGTGCCGATTGTGGTTGCTGTGGTATTGAGTTGGGCTAAAAACGAGAGCGATGTCTACCGCGAGCAAAAGCGGCAAGAAGCTCAAACCCTAGCTGTAGCTTTAGCAAATGCTTGGACGAACGAACTGGTAGACCAGAATTGGAGCCAAATTCGCCTAGGTCTCAATCTTTTACTCAAACGCAACCCAGAGTTTATCTACATTCTGATCTCAGATGCTCGGTTATCCAACCAGATTGTCGCCGCTGTCCCCAACGATTTTCAAGGGCAGTACTTTCCTGACATTGTCTCAGTCGCTGATACTAAATCAGCCTTAAAGGTCTATAACAGTACCCGCCTTGTGGAAACATTCCTGTTGCGAAACTTGGAATTTCCTAACGGTAAGCTGCGGGGGCGTCGGGGAGAACAAATAATTGAAGTTGCTGCTGACATGCGCAATGACGCTGGTGAAAAAATTGGTACGTTGCGGATTGGTATTTCGCTGCGGCAAGTCAACCGCGCCGTGAGAAATGCTGTGCATAAGGCGTTATTAGTGGGTGCAATTGGGCTGAGCTGTGGACTAGTAGGTGCCTACATCCTGGCGCGGCAGTTAACTCATCCGTTGCAACGGCTCCAAATCAGTGCCACCAAAATTGCCGCTGGCGATTTACATCATCGCGCTGAGATCCACCTGTCCGACGAAATTGGTGCTTTAGCCCAAGCGTTCAACGAAATGTCTACAGCTCTACAGGCATCCTTTAGCCGACTTCAGAAAACTCTAGAGTCTTTTGAACGCTTTGTGCCAGAGAAATTTCTAGCGGTTATTGCTTCGGATGGTATCGAGAACATCCAAGTAGGTGTTGCTGCTACTCGCCTGATTACAATTTTGTTTGCCGATATTCGGGGCTATACATCTATGTCCGAGCAAATGACTCCTCTAGAAACCTTTGCACTGTTAAATGACTATCTGGCTCGCATGGGACAAGTAATTAACGATGCGGGTGGCTTTATTGACAAATATATTGGTGATGCGATTATGGCTCTGTTCGATAATGAGACTACTGGCAGCGCTCTCTTAGCAGCGCTGGCAATGCAAGAAGCACTGCAAGTGTTTAATGAAGAGCAGTTTATGAAAGGACAACCAACCCTCAACATCGGGATCGGCATTCATCGCGGTGAGGTCGTTATGGGGACTATCGGCTTCACTTCCCGGATCGAGCCTACAGTGATTGGAGATGCTGTGAATGTCGCAGCGCGGGTTGAGCGTCTCACTCGAAAATATAACTGTGCTGTTTTGGTTACAGAGTCGGTAGTAATGGCATTAGAGCATCCAGAGGCTTTCACTCTGCGCCTAGTCGATGAATCGGTAAAAGTTAAAGGTAAAAATGAGCCAGTAGGGATTTACGAGTTGATTGATGTTTACGCCACAAATTTAGGACTTACGCAAACACCCCCCTAACCCCCCAAATCTGGGGGGAACAAG
>DNXU01000434.1:2833-4132 GCA_003505715.1 Cyanobacteria bacterium UBA8803
GGGCACAATGCGTAAGTCCTAAAATTGACATTGAGCCGCGATAACTTATATCAAGTTACCGTCTTCCCTCTTCCTAGGCTAAAATACCGTCATGTCCTCAACTATCAATACCCCAACAAATACCCCAGCGATCGCCTCAAGCAAATTTCTAAAACGCCAAGCCGCATCCTTGCTACTCTATCAATCTGTTCTCAGCAACAATATTGGACAATCTTTTCTCCAGTTGTTGCAAACTCTAGGACGTGATGAGGAAGATGGACTGGCTTGTCTAGTTGCCTATGGCAATTGGTTCAAGGCTTTAGCTGCTAGGGGTGAAAGCTGGCAAGATTACTTGATTCGTCAAATTCTGCGAGATGATAATCCCTTTACTCGGCAAGTTCAGCAGGTATCTGTAAGTGATTTACCAAAAGCTCTAGTAGCTGCTGCCCAGCATGATTTACAAGCCTTGCAGCATCTTTATCGGTGCAGTAGCGAACAACTCAGCCACTGGGTTAAAAAGGCATCCCAGTTAGAGGTTCAACCCGTTGCCTGGAATGCCCAAACCTTACAGTCCAAGTTTCTGGGCTCCCACGGCAACTGGGCAGATGCCCTAGAGGATTTAGCCGCCTACTATCGGCAGCATGGCACTGGACTATTTGCAGAATATTCTGCCTTACGCTGGGAGTCCGGAAAACTCATCGGTATTGCTCATCCTGACCCCGTACAGCTAGCAGAACTGGTTGGTTATGAGTCCCAACAAGCCGCTTTGGTGAAAAATACAGAGTTTTTATTGGCTGGGTATCGGGCCTTACATGTCTTGCTCTATGGCAGTCGCGGTTCGGGCAAGTCTTCTTTAGTCAAGGCTTTGTTGCAAAAATATACTAAAAGCGATTTGCGACTGATTGAGGTTGCCAAATCTGACTTAAAAGACCTACCCGGTATTGTCGAGCAATTGCGGAATGTGCCTCAAAAATTCATTATATTTGTCGATGACCTCTCCTTTGAAGAAGATGACGACGCCTTCAAAGCCCTAAAAGTTGTCCTCGAAGGCAGTGTAACCGCTAGACCGCAAAATGTGGTAGTTTATGCCACCTCCAACCGTCGGCATCTGGTTCGGGAATTTTTTGCCGATCGCCCCCGCCCCAGCGACAATGATGAAGTCCATGCCTGGGATACCGTTCAGGAGAAGTTATCGTTTAGCGATCGCTTTGGCTTAACCCTAACCTTCGAGCCAGTAAACCAACAGACCTATCTTAAAATTGTCCAACATCTAGCCACCCAAGCTGGTATCACTCTGGCTCAGGAGGATCTAGAGTATCG
>DNXU01000434.1:4391-5957 GCA_003505715.1 Cyanobacteria bacterium UBA8803
ATCACCCATCACCCATCACCATAAACATGCAATCAATTCAGCTAGTTAATCGCCTTCTTCTCGGTGCCATTGCCTTCAGTGTTAGTTTTGTAATTGGCCTGTTTACTAACCCAGACAAAGCGTTTTTCAATAGCGCAATTACTACCTTTGCTAGCTATGCCGGAGCTATGGTGGCTGACAGACGACGCATTGCTGGGGAAAAACGGCTCAAATACTCCTTACTCAATCAGATTCAAGAATTTGAACAAGAGGAGATCCAGCTTTATGAAGCCTTATCTAAGGACATAGCGCTGAAACAGCAATTAGAAGCTAGTGTCAATGCCTTGCAAGTCGAACGCAGCCAGCTTCTAGGCCGCCTTGGGGAACTCCATACCCAGCGAAATGAATTTTATCGTGAATTCAGCGATATCGAACAGCAAAAGCAGCAACAACTTGGAGAACTACAGAAGCTAAAGACACAAATTCAGCAGCTGGAAAAACACCAAACTGAACTCAATCAATCCCTGTGGGCGAAAACTGCTCAAATCCAGCCTGCTGAAACCCGTTTAAATCGCTTACACCTAGAACTCGATCAACTGCACAACCAAATTTGTGACAAACTTAATCAACAAGAAGAACTTAATCAAGACTTAGCTGCACTAGAACGCCAAAAAGAGGAATTAGGAGGAGAAGCTTACGATTTACAAACAAATATTCAAGTACTTAAGCAACACTGGGAGCAAGTGAATGAATCGCTGTTATATTTGCGCATCCAGCAACAACAGATTCAAGATAACTTAACCTCTCTAGAAACTGAACTCAAGGAAATGCAAAGCCAAGTTTCAGCTAAACAGCAACAACAGGAAAAGCTCAATCGAGATTTAACAACTTTAGAAAGTTTGAAACAACAACTAGAAAAAGATTATCTTTATCTGCAAAGCCAGATGCAATCGCTCCAAAACCATAAAACTACAGAATATCAAGCATTACCTCAGGAAAGCGAAGAAGTCATGGCTAAGATTTTACCAGAAGAATGGATCAACTGGTTGAAATTTACTCAACTACTGAGTGATGATGAAAAAATTGCCCTTAAAGCAATTTTAGACCGAGATGAATCTACCTTAAAACGACTAGCTAATAGAAAAGCAAATATGCCTCAGGTTTTGATTAATTCTATTAATGATCGGGCTTTAGAAGTCTTTCACGAAATTTTATTATTCAGCAATCAAGGTGCAACGATTCCCGAAATCAATGAAGAGTATTATGCCATATTCGTAGAGCCAACAAAGATTTACTTCAGAGACTTATTAGATATAAATCAGCATCCAGCTCGGATTCATCCAGCTATCGAACGATAAACAAGCTAGCATTCTCTCCTATAGATATGACAGCCTAAACGCGATTAAACTGAGGGATGGCAGATGTGTAATAGCAATCAGTTTTGTCTTCTATTCCTAATTTTTCTAACAGGTGTCGGATTTATTATTCTTGCTTACTTTTATGCTGTCTCTTATTGATTTTCCATGATGACCATGAATTAGCCCTGCCCCTAACCCCCCAAAGAAAGGTAGGGCGGATTTATTGTCG
>DNXU01000460.1:0-6850 GCA_003505715.1 Cyanobacteria bacterium UBA8803
CATCCCTCATCCCTCATCCCTCATCCCCTAACAAAGCTCGCGATCGCTCTGTTTCAAGTCTGAGTTATTTTGGAGATAATCTTGCAGCCAATTGCAGCCCTTTTCCCACAGATCGTCTAAATCCAGATTCCATACAATTGCTGTTTTATCCTCAGTTCCAACGACTAGTGCTTTGCCATCGTTGCTCCAGTTAACACTTGTGATGCGACCTTCCTCAGCTTTCCAGGTTTTAATCAAAGTGTCATCTAGCCGCCAGAGCTGGACTCGGTTATCCCAACTAGTGGTTGCTAGAATTTTACCTGTGGGGCTGAATCGGGCACGAGCCACGCTATCGGTGGAGCCTTTGAGCGTTGCTTGCAGTTTTCCATCCCGGTTCCAGAGTTTCACCGTGTTATCGTAACTTGCTGAAACTAGCATCTGAGAGTCGGGCGAGAAGCTGACATCTAAAACCCAATTGTTATGGCCTAAGAGCGACCTCACTAATGTCCCATCCCCTGCCCAAAGCTTAATTGTACGGTCATCGCTAGCAGAAGCGAGGAGCTGACCGTCGGGGCTAAAGCTAAGAGAATTGACGCGAGCCTTATGCCCCCTCAAGGTCTTAATCAAAGTTCCTTGACTTGTCCACAGTTTCACCGTTCCATCCCTACTGGCAGAAGCAATGCGCTGGGAGTCTGGACTAAAGCCAACGCTCAATACCCAATCCTGATGCCCCCTTAAAACTTTAATCAAAGTCCCCTGGGGATGCCAGAGCCTTACCGTGCCATCTCGACTTGCCGAGGCAATCAGCTGACCGTCAGGACTGAAACTAACACTATAGACGCGCTCGGTATGTCCCTTTAAGGTATGTAGCAACTGACCGACCCGATTCCAGAGTTTCACAGTCCCGTCGTTGCTCGCCGTGGCTATCAATTTACCATCCGGTGAAAATGTCACATCTCTAACATTACCCTGATGTCCCCGCAGAATCAGGCGAGACTGTTGGCGAAACTCCCAAAGCTTAACGGTTTTGTCATAGCTAGCTGAGGCAATCAGAGGGAGTGAGGAACGGGGATGAAAACTGAGGCTAGTCACAGTGTCGTTGTGTCCCTTAAACGTTTTTAGTAAATTGCCCTGGCGATCCCACAGCTTCATTGTATGGTCAGCACTAGTTGACCCAATGAGCTGGCTGTCGGCACTGAAAGCCACTCTCAACACCCATCGGTCATGCTGGCGGAAGGTTTTGAGCAGCTTGCCCTGGGAATTCCATAGCTTGACCATGCCATCGTCACTAGCTGAGGCTATCAACTGACCATCGGGGCTGAAGACCACACAGTTGACCTTGGCTTTGTGCCCTCTCAGGGTTTGTAGTAACTTGCCATTTAGCGTCCATAGCTTGATCGTCCGATCTTTCCCCGCCGAAGCGATCGCATCGCCCTTGGGACTAAAGCTCACCCACGGCACTACTCCCTGCTCCGAAGGAATAGTTTCTAATAATTTGCCGTCAACCGTCCAAAGTTGAATGGTGCCATCACCAACTGCCGCAGCAATTAGTTTCCCATTAGGACTAAAGCTCACCCTATAGACATGACCCCGATCAAGCCGAAACGTTCTCACCAGGGTGCCATCCCGATGCCAAAGCCGTACCGTACTATCCCAGCTACTTGAAGCAATCAGCTGGCTATTGGGGCTAAACGAGACACTAGTCACGCTATCTTGATGACCGTTAAGGGTGGTGATTAAAGCGCCATTAGGACGCCACAGTTTCACGGTGCGATCTCGACTAGCCGAGGCAATAAGCTGACCATCTGGGGAAAAATTCACATCTGTAACTATATCCGTATGTCCCTCTAAGCGATTGCGCTCTGAAACTGCGTAAAGGGCTTGTGAGAGAGCGGCAATAACTTGCAAGCTAGTATCGGGTGCCACTGGTATAGACGAAGGGTGGGGAATCGGGAATGGGAAATCGGGAATGGGGAGAAAAAATTTCCTACTGCCTATTTGAAAGAAGCTATTTCTCAATCCCTGTTTGCTTTCTACTTGCTTCAAGCGTTTGGCAGCTCTTAACCCTTCCAACAGCGCGTCCAACTGATTATTGGACACAAATAGGGCTTCTGAAGAGGCACTGAGCGCACTGAGCCGATCGTTGAACGAGAGCGTTGCTGCCAGTCTTCGTTGGCTCTCAGCTCGCCAGCCCAATCCCAGAGCTGTAACGGCAAGAACCGCCATTGCCATGCCAACCGCTATTGCTCGCAAGCGTTGTTGACGAACTCGCCCCAGTTCCAGCTCACTTCTTTCTAGCTGCGTCACCATATTTAATTGTGATCGCTGCTGATAGTGGTAGCGAATTGGTGCGACTAGATAATCGTGAACGAGCTGATATCGATCTTGTGGTTCGTCCGGAATTCTGAATAACAAACCAGCACCTACCAATATCTTTAAAATCAAATCCAGTTTTTCCGTTGCGAGTTGGGTGTTGTAGCCGACATCTGGCATCTGACAAATGATATTGGCTAACTGACAACTGGCTAATTCAGCTTGAGTTTTCCAAGGGCGGGTGCCTTGTTCATTGGTTAAGGCGAATAAAACTTGCCATACCGTCTCTTCATTTTCTGACCCGCAATCACCGATCGTGTCTAAGAGCCATCGCTCTACTAAAGCGGTCTTTGGGTTAGTACCCAGCGCCTGGTATTGAGTCAGAGTTGTAATTTTTTCTGCCTGTAGCTGGGCACCTACGACTTGTAACTCAATCAGACGTATTGCTCCTGATAGGTCAGCTAAATCTTCTACTAATGCATCAATGAGAGGCTCTTCTAATTGAAATTGAGATACTCTTGTCAAAGTCGAAATGAGCGTTTTGGCCTCCAAGCGCGAAAGATCGCCTAAACGGTAGCGCAGCTGTCGATCAAAAATATTGTTGTTGATGGCATTTAAGTTACTATAGCGTTCGCATTCCAATAAATAATGGAGATAATCTTCTCGGATAGATAATATGACTTTAATAAAAGGAAGATTCAGGGCATCCCCCAGAAAATCGTAAAACTGACGCCGCTGTTCTAGGTGAGTGCCAACGAAAAAAAACTCTTCAAACTGGTCAAAAATGAGAACAATGAATAAATTGCGATCGGCAGCTAGACGCAACTGCTTCTCAATGGCCTGTAGTTTAGCGCTCGGTTCTTGGTTATTTGTGATTTCTTTTTCGTCTTGACCAAAGGTGCTTAAAGAACTATTTAACTGCTTGGATAACTCGCTAACCCAATCCCCATAAACTTTTTGTACTACGGGTACAACTTCTCTGGCACTAATAATACGGGTTTCTAGAGTCGGTACTAATCCAGCATTAATTAACGAACTTTTGCCGACGCCGGAAGCCCCATGAATCACAGTTAATTTGTGATCGTTGCGGCTCAGATGTTCGATGAGGCGGTTGACCTCCTCGACACGTCCAACTGCTGCGATTTCTAGAGGCGATATTCTTCTACCCTGCCGAGTGAATTGCTGTAAGGGGGCAGCACCGAGAAAGGTAAAAAAACCATACTGTTGCTCAATTGCTCGTTGCTCTTGCTTGACTTCAAAGGCGCGGAGATATTGCTGCTTGTGGAAGTATAGCGATCGCAATTCAGCTAAGATGTCAATGTAAAGCTGTGGGGACTGATCTGGGAATTGGGGCAGCAACCCCTCTACCTTGAGGGCTTTTTCCAGATTAGCGATTGCACCTGCTGTCTGTCCCAACTGCCTCTGAGCTTTAGCCAAGATCAGCAGATACCATCCTTGATGTTGGGGCTGATGTAATCCGGACTGTTCCAGGCAATCGAGGGCTGTTTCAGCTAAGACCTTGGCATCTTCCCAATCGGACTGGGCTTGAGCTACAGCAGCCAAAAAGCCATAAGCTTGAGGCAGTTGCACGGAGGTATTTGCACTTTGAGACTCAGCTAGAGTATCGAGAGCTAGAGCTTGTAAGTCTATCCAGCTTTGCAGGTTTTGCAGAACTTCGCCTAACTGAATCCTTAAGTGAGCTACCCAATCTAAGCGTCCTGCTGTAGTGAATACCTCAATCCCTTCACTAAAGAAATCTTTAGCTTTTTCCCAGTTTTCATACCTGTAGAGCGGTTGCAACTGGGCTTGGCGGCAATAACACCAGCCGATGTGATGGAGTAATATCCCGACTTGTTCTAAATAAGAGGGGGTGCAAGTTTCTCCCTCTCGATTTACTTGTTGCTGCCAAAACTCTAGACTCTGTTGATACTGCTCTAAGGCAATATCAATTTGGTCTTTGCTATAGGCATCTCGTCCAATAAGAAATTGCCAAGTAGCGTTTTGTGAGGATTCTAAACGGACACCCCGAGCTGCTAAGTCTCGCAGGGCAGACTCCAGTTCTTGGCGGCGGCGGCAACCAGGTGCCAAATCGAGTGCATCATTTGAGAAAAACTGGTCTGGTGAGAAAAACTGCTTTAGATCGGTATCCAAAATAGCGGCAAATAATTCATCTGTTGTTTGCTGCCATAAAGCCAGTAATTCTGCGGTGGTAAGTTCAAACTTAATTGAGGTAGCCGCCCAACTTTTGAAATCCGGGGCAAACCGTGCGAGTTTTTGTAGTACCTCATCGGTTACCCACAACACCAAAGGGAAGGTAAAGCGTTTGCGAAACTCATCTCGCACTTGGTTGGTGGAAATGAGTACGCTATCAATGGTCTTTACTGACTCTAGGCCAAATACGATGAGGACAGATGTTGGCTCGAGGGCGATCGCAGCCAAAATATTTGTATATAGGGTTTTGATTGACTTTTGTAGAACGATCTGTCTCATCGGTACTCCGATAAGCGCTTGCAAACCTTGCCACATTTGCTGCTTGCAGACCTGATAGTTGCAGCGTACCAAAATCAAGGCAAATTGCTCTTGAGACAGAGTAATCGCTCGAGCTAGTGTTAATAGCGATCGCTCATTAGATGCTGCTATGTCTTCCGATCGATCCTGATCATTCATTACAATCAAACTTTTGACCGCCATCGGTGCTGAATTATTATTAACTTGACAGGTTTTTATTTTTCCAGAGTAAAATAGACAAATTTCCTCTTTTACTACACAAGTTATTAAGTGGCATATTACGGTAATTTTAGGAAAAATAACGTAATTGCCGCTCAGTAATTCAACTGATACTTTACGGGTCTTAGAAAGTTAATATCAGTGATTTCACTTAGATCTCCCAATGATTTGTGAGCGAATTGCCTGTGATATATCTGCTTTTATTTAGTGAGATAGATCACTGACAAAATTGCTATTTTTACCCTTGAGTCTGCTAAATATCGTTAGCAAAACGGCCTTGTTATGGAGGAAAACTCAGGCTCTAGCTAGATTTCAGCAAATTTATAAAAATAAATTATAGAACAGCTTGGTTGTGCAACTGTTGAAGCTATCAATTTTAGAAATTTAGCTCTTAGCTCTGTTGCTCTCAACTAGACAAGCGAAGTCCGCCCAGGCGGACTTCGTTTATAAGCCTTGAGTTCTATTTGGCAAATACGGAACAGGAAACTCCCGAACAGGAGAAGAAGGATTTTCATTCCTTGATTGTGAGTGACAGCTCATGGGGTCTGTCTGGAAAATTAAGGATGAGAAATGAGAGACAGAGGCTTTCAGGCGTGCTGGAATACACCTGTCATGACGGGTACTATCAGCTCGTAACTGAGAGCTATATGGCTGCCAAGGTGGCCCAGTTTCTCTGGGTTGCTTGCATTTGCATCAAAGACTGAAATCTTGTCGTTTCTGCCAGTGCTGGGTTGACGCCAAACCAGCGTCCCAAATCATCTCGGTATTCATAGACAAACATGCTGCGCAACAGGGTTTGATATTCTTTTTCACCTCTGACGAACTGCTGTTGCACCACTTGCAAAAGTAAATCCCACTCTTGATCCTCCACCGCTAGAGCCAGATCGTCACGGTATCCTTTAATCACACTCTCCAAACAGCTGCGGGAGAAAGGGGGATCTTCCTGTTGTAGGCAGTTATACAGCAGTCCCAATAAGTTGCGAACGTGACCGCCACTAATACGGCACATGCGGTCGAGGGTTTCGGTATTATCGAAAATCTCTGGGATCAACTCTAGCCGTTCTTGGGGATCGACGTTGGGAAAAGCTCGTGCCAGTATCAACTGCCGCAGTAAGGCCATTCCTTTCGGAAACTCACGACCATCTCGTGACTGAATCGGCACCATCGGTAGCACTTTGGGAGCCACACCACCTCCCAAACGATTCTTCAGGGCTTCGTACTCATTAGAGAACATCAAGGCTAAGGGTATGGTGTAAACCACATGGCACTTCAAGCGTCGTAGTTGAGAACCCCGGTCAATAAATAGGTACTCTGGCTGCGATCGCCCAGCATGTACGGGTCTGGGATCTACCCGATCTAAATTATCAATAATCACCACCAACCCGTTCTTACCCCGAGACTTGAGCTTTTCAATCGCTGGCTCGATAATTTCTAGGTTAATGGCATTTAAAATCCCTTGAGTTCTGGGTTCTAGATGCTGCCGGAGCTGTTCCCGCAATTGCGGACTGTCTTTAGTTCTAGCCGTAATTTTAGCAATGCCAACAGAAAGCTCGGCTTCTACTGATAAATCAATGGGAGTCTGCAAAAAATCTTTAATGTCGTTAAATAATTTGGTAAAGTATCGCGGCTTGAGGCTGACGCCAATGGCTTCCAGGCTTTCACTGACAGATCTAGCAATGCTGAGCAAAATATCGCTGATATCAACATCGGCCATATCTAGGTCTTGAGAGGACTCAAAATAAATCACATGAAAGCCTTGCTGCTCCAACTGAGCTTTGAGGCGAAATAGCTCAGTAGACTTGCCACAGCCGATATGTCCGGTAAATAGCTG
>DNXU01000460.1:6939-7149 GCA_003505715.1 Cyanobacteria bacterium UBA8803
AGTACTGACGATCCTCAGGATTACCCATGACCAGAGTTTTAGCCGGATTACAGGCTTTAAAAAATGTAGGTAGATGCAGTTTCATACTCAGGACTTACCCAGTCACGCAATATCAAGTAGAAAGTAACTCATGAATTGAGCCTTGATATCTAGGGGTTACACCCCCTGAAGTGAGGGAATGAGGAGATGGGGGAGTGAGGGAGTGGGGGA
>DNXU01000583.1:0-8770 GCA_003505715.1 Cyanobacteria bacterium UBA8803
CCTCATCCCTTCATACAAGAACTAGAGCTGAATTAATAACTTATCAATTTCCCCTAGCAAAAACTGGCATTTCTCCTGCTTGGTAGGTTCAGCATCTGTATCACCCTCTAATAGGGCTTCTAAAATCCGCTTTAAGTTCAATAATTTTAAACTGTTGGGAACAGCTGCTTGAATAATCGCCCGAGCGGCTTGTAAATGGCCGATCGCGCCGAGGTCAAACATAGCGGCCCAGCGCAGATACATATTACTGTGATCCAACTTTTTAACAATCCGCTCGATATACTGCGGTTCTTTTGTCAACAAATACAAATATCGAGCTGCCGCACATTGCACCCGTTCAGAGTGATGGGTGAGGAAATCTTCGATCTGGGGACGAGCTTCCCATACCTCCAGAGTACCGAGTGCTTCAATCAGAGCTTCATAAGGTTGTTCTTTCCCGTCGGCCAACAGGTTGAGCAACGGGGTCACAGCTTGGCGATCGCCAATAGCAGCTAAAGCTTGAATTACCGCCTCCCGCAGGTTGAGGTCGGGACAGTCCAAAGCTTCAATCAAAGTCGGTACGGCGTACTTATTTTTCAACTGACCCAAAGCTCGCGCCGCCTGACGTCGCAAAGGATATCCTCCTGCCTCCGTGCGATAGCGTTCGTCTTTGAGCGCCTCACACAGTACAGACCAAGATTCCCCTACTTGATGTTTTCCCAGCCACCAAGCTGCATAATACCGCAGCTGATTATCATCTCCCCTCAAGGCAGCGATCGCACTAGCAGCAGAACAAATTGGTTCAGGCACAGAAGCAGTCATCATCACAAACACCAATGTTTTTTTGGTAATTGGTAATTGGTGATTGGGGAATTGGTAATTGGTAATTGGTGATTGGTGATTGGTAATAATATCAAGTCAGGAGAGCATCAGTATTGTATCTTGCTCCCCATCCCCTAGATGGGAGAGGGGGCTGAGGGGTGATGGTGCTTGCGTATCTCGCGTTTACCGGACAAGATATAATACCACAAGCTAGCTTTTTACCAATCACCAATCACCAATCACCAATTACCAATTCCCCATTCCCCATTCCCCATTACTAATAGCAACACCTTAAGTAGGCAAAATACTAATAATCTTGCCACCTTGCTGGTGAATTTCCTGGAATGTAGCCGATAGGCGATTAAAGGGAACGGTGTAAATCCGGCGGCTGCGACGCAGGGGTGCTACACTCCCCGTACCTCCTTGAACTGCTTCAATCCGGTAAACCCGATCACCTTCAGACTGCGCCGTGCCTCGTAAGGTGTGTTCGCCCAGAAAATCTAAAGATGAATTGGTTGGCGATACTGGGGGACGCACCCAGTTGCTGGCATTGAGCAATACTCTAGTGCGCAGGCGGGAATTTTTGCCCCCAATCTGGGCATTATCGCTGTTGCCGCTACCCCTATACACCTCGAACATGCGGTTAAATCCTACCGTTTTCATTCCCGGTATAGACTGAAAGCCACGGTAGTAGGGGACGACATTATCCCCAAACGCACTATCGTATTCCGGGCTGTAGATGTAGGAATCAATATCTGTATCGTAGCCTTGGGAAGTGTAGAGATCTACGTGATAGGCAATCTCTGAAGCATCGTAGGGAGCGCGTCCCAACAAATGCTTGTAGTTTAGTTCGATACAACGAATCTGGGAATTGCTATAGAAAAAGAGTTCTTTGTACAATTCTGATTTTGCTAAAATTTGTACGAACTGCCGCACGTTAATGCTACCGTTACGCAACAAGGCTTCAGCACTGTTAAACCGATCTAGAGCGTAAACCCTTTGCCGTCCAAACACTTGATCGTAGGCAGTCCGAAACACTAGCTGCAAATCAGCTTCGCTCCAGTTCGGGCGCAGCTCGGCCCTTTGGTCAATAACCCCGCTAATGCCCAGCCGCTTTTCTAGTAAAGTACTCATTTTAAAAATGGCTCCGTTTTTTAAATTGTCCTGGAATAAATTCGGGTCTGAGCGATAGACAAATACTCATCAATAATCAGTACTTGCCTGTCTCCCAGACCCGATTCAGCCAATCATATTAGCTCAGGGCATTGATAGCATAGTTGAGGTAGATGTTAGCTTCACCAGCAGCATCACCCGATAGACCGTGGTTGTCGCGGACGAATTCTAATGCTGCCACGTACCAGCTTGGGGACAAACCGAGAGCAGCGTTGAATTCTTTGACGCCAGCAATGACGTACTCATCCAGAGGACCGGTGCCACCTACCACGCAGCAGTAGCTGATCACGCGCAGATAAGTGTTAATATCCCGCACGCACTTGGACTTGCCTTCTGGGGTAGAGGCATATTGGGGTCCTTGCATTTGAGTGGTGTAAGGGAATTTGCTGTAGACGTGATTGGCAGCAGCTTCTGCCCATTTCTGTCCGTTGTCAGAAAAGGCTTTAGCAGCTTGCAAACCTGCATTGGCGCGGCTGAAGCGACCAAAGATGGCTTGCATTTCGGTGTTGCTTACATAAGCACCGCGCACGTCAGCTGCAGCAATTGCCTCGGTAATCGGGGTTTTCATGACTGTTTTCGCTTTCCTAAAGTTAGAGTTAAGTGTGTTAAATTGCTCAATTGGTGTTGAAGAGTCGGTTAATCAGTACCGAACTCGAAACGGACTCTAGACCACAGCGGCAGCGGCAGCGTCAAAGTAGCTAGCTACTTCAGAGATCAGAGCGTTGCAATCCCCTCTGGTGATACCATTGGGGTCGTTAGCGATCGCAATTGCTGCATCTTTCATCTTTTGGATGCCGGAGGCTACGGCATCCCCAGGAGTTCCCAGAGCTTGGTAGGTTTCCCGCAGACCGTTCAAGCAGCGATCGTTCATGACGCTGGCATCCCCGGCTAGCACGGAATAAGTGACATAGCGCAGGATAAAGCCCATGTCGCGGATGCAAGCTGCATGGTTGCGGTGGTGATCGCAAGGGCCGCCAGCCGCAAACACTTGAGGACGCTCGGCTACCAAAGCCCGGTAAGCGTTAGCAACGATGGTAGAAGCGTTGCTGGTGAGGCGGTTGACTACATCTAAACGCTTATTGCTGTCACCTACCATTGCTGAGAGGGCGTTGATCTGATCTGCGCTGAGGTAGGAACCACTTTTGTCAGCCTGATCTACGACGCGGGAAAAAGCATCAAGCATTTAATTTCTCCTAAGTTAATTTAATTTTGACTAGGTTCGCAAAGCGATATTAAATCGGCACTATACAGGTGAATTCAAGCCACAGCAGAACATTATTGATATCTGGGCAAAATAGCCTTTCTAGCTGCATCACAGCTCCTTTGAACAGGAACTTTACAGCCTTCATTACTAATGCAATTTCACCCTTATATTGAGAATTTAGGTAAATTCTAGAAACGGTTCTGTTGGACTTTATTTCTACCGTTAATGCCTTCAGGTTTCTTTATACAATAGCCTGAAGATTTTTGTTCATTACGAATTGTTAAAATGTATTTTATTGTACAGGATTTTGCTGAACCCTGCTCTAGCTCCAGCTTTAGTACGCCTCAAATATGGGATGGTCTTTACAATTCTATAACCAAAAAGCCGCATTTTGTAAATTTAAGTAACGATTTTCTTAATATGGTATTGGTCACAAATCTAGTTGGCACAACCACCTTAACCCTATGCTGCCATCAAAGTTTCCTTACAAATTTAGTTAATTTTTCTTAAAACTTACTTGTGTCTAAAAAAGTTTAATCTTTAATTATACTAATAAATACAGCTTTTATACCTTAAACAATAATTAAAATTCAATTAACCTCGTGCATAAGTAAATCTACTTATGAGTTTTGGCGTCTGGGTAGTTACTGACGGATACCCTAGATAGAGGTACATTGCTATACCCTCATAGCTTGAATATCCAGACAGAGTGGGGGTTTGATCCCCTTAGGGATTGCGCCCAAGACGTTAACGCTCAAAAACTTAACAATTTGTAACAAATAAAAACTCGACATCATTGTATAAAAGTTACCGGAAGGGTTCATACAACAGGAAACCGTTAACCAAACTCATGACTGACCGTAAAAAGGTCTCTCATATAACAGAAAAGTTTTCTCAGGTTTCTTAAAAGTCCGTTGTGTTAGCAAAGGTTGTGCAACAAGCGGCATCAGAGTAAAAGCCTGAAGGAGTGATGGGGAGGATAAATGTTGAAAGATCTTTCTCAGCAACCAGAGAGGATGCTAAAATAACTTGGACTAGCTTAGAATAAGATGCTAGCCCGGAATCAAAACTAAACTCACCCAAACTTTAAGGAGGAACTGAGTTCATGTTCGACGCCTTCACTAAGGTAGTTTCCCAAGCCGATGCTCGCGGTACCATGCTGAGCGACGGTGAACTAGATGCTCTGAGCGCAATGGTTGCTGATGGCAACAAGCGTATTGATGCCGTAAACCGCATCACCGGTAGCGCTTCTGCTATCGTTGCCAGTGCTGCTCGCGCTCTGTTTGCTGAGCAACCCCAGTTGATTGCTCCTGGTGGCAACGCTTACACCAACCGTCGCATGGCTGCTTGCTTGCGCGATATGGAAATCATCCTACGCTATGTAACCTACGCAACCTTTGCTGGTGATGCTAGCGTGCTGAACGATCGCTGCCTGAACGGATTGCGCGAAACCTACGTAGCTCTGGGCGTTCCCGGTGGTTCCGTAGCTGCTGGCGTTGCCAAAATGAAAGATGCCGCGATCGCGATCGCTAACGACCGCGCTGGTATTACCCCTGGCGATTGCAGCGCTCTGATGTCTGAAATCGCTAGCTACTTCGATTTGGCTGCCGCTGCGGTTGCTTAAGTTGAAAGATTTCATTTGGTGAAGTCTGAACTTTATCCCATCTTTTGAAAAATTGGCAAAACATTAAGGAGATACCTAAACGATGAAGACCCCGCTTACCGAAGCAGTGGCAGCTGCCGATTCTCAAGGTCGTTTCTTAAGCAGCACCGAACTCCAGATTGCTTTTGGTCGCTTGCGTCAAGCCAGCACTGGCTTACAAGCTGCTAAAGCTCTGACTGCCAAGGCTCAAACCTTGATCGACGGCGCAGCTAACGCGGTGTACAGCAAGTTCCCCTACACCACCACCATGCAGGGTGCCAACTATGCTTCTACCCCCGAAGGTAAAGCTAAGTGCGCTCGCGATATAGGTTACTACTTGCGGATGATCACCTACTGCTTAGTAGCTGGTGGCACCGGCCCAATGGATGAGTACCTGATTGCTGGACTCGCCGAAATCAACAGCACCTTCGAGCTGTCTCCCAGCTGGTATGTTGAAGCCCTCAAGTACATCAAAGCAACCCACGGTTTAAGTGGCGATGCAGCTGCTGAAGCCAACTCTTATATTGATTACGCAATCAACGCCCTGAGCTAGATTAGCGTCTTGCCCGGAAAGGCAAGCAGTTGTTAGCGTCAAGGGTTAGCAATTGTTTGCATTTCCGGGTATCGTTTTGTCTAAAATTCCTTTCGGAGGCAGACATGACAAGTTTGGCAGCAGCAAATCGGTTAGGAATTGGTGCGTTCGCTGAATCTCCACGGGTAGAACTCCGTCAGAATTGGACAGAGGATGATTTGCAGGTGGTAATCCGGGCAGCCTACCGTCAGGTATTAGGTAACGATCACCTGATGGAAAGCGATCGCTTAACCAGTGCCGAATCCCTGTTACGTCGGGGAGAAATTACGGTACGAGATTTCGTGAGAGCGCTGGGTCAATCAGAACTCTATCGGACAAAGTTTTTCTACTCTAACCCACAAAATCGATTTATCGAGCTGAATTACAAGCACTTTTTGGGTAGGGCTCCCTACGACCAATCAGAAATTGCTTATCATACCGACCTTTACGCCCAACAGGGTTACGAGGCAGATATCAACTCCTACATCGACTCGGTAGAGTATCAGGAAAATTTCGGCGAGTGGACCGTTCCTTACCATATTGGCTTTGAAACCCAACGGAGTCAGAAGGCGGTGGGGTATACCCGCATTTTCCAATTATATGGAGGATTGGGCAGTAGCGATCGCACTCAACCACGCGGCAACCGCGCTCGGTTGCTCCGGGAAGTTGCTCTAAATACGACCTCACCCATTGAAGCTGATCCCACCGGACAGGCTATTACTGGTACTACTGCTGGTAGTCGCGGACAACTCTACCGCCTGCGAGTAATCCAAGGGGCACCAGGAAGAGGAGTCGCTCGAGTGCGGCAGAGCAACATGGAGTATCTCGTGCCTTACGAGCAACTCTCGCGCAAGTTGCAGCAAATTAATCAGATGGGCGGTAAGGTAACGACCATCACGCCAGCTTAAGCATTTTCAAGTTTGGTGTTTTAATCAGGAGAAAATTTAAGTGGCTATTACGGCAGCAGCGTCCCGGTTAGGGACATCAGCGTTTAGTAATGCAGCTCCGGTTGAATTGCGCCCGAATTGGACTGAATCAGACGTTAGCGCGGTAATTCGTGCCGTCTATCGTCAAGTTCTGGGCAATGACCATCTCATGGCAAGCGAGCGCCTCACCAGTGCAGAGTCGCTATTGCGCAACGGATACATCAGCGTGCGAGAATTCGTGCGCTGCGTTGCTAAATCGGAGCTTTACAAAACCAAGTTTTTCTACAGCAATTTCCAGACCCGGGTGATTGAACTGCATTACAAGCACCTATTGGGCCGGGCTCCCTACGATGAGTCAGAGGTCATTTTCCACCTCGACCTCTACGAAACCAAAGGGTACGATGCTGATGTTGACTCCTTCATAGATAGTGAAGAGTATCAAGAAAGCTTCGGTGACTATGTCGTTCCCTACTATCGCGGTTTTGAAACCCAACGGGGCCAAAAAGCTGTAGGGTTTACCCGCATGTTCCGGCTGTATCGCGGTTATGCTAATAGCGATCGCTCCCAGCTAGAAGGCAGCAGCCCTCGTTTGGCTGGCGAACTCGCTAAGAATGCTGCTTCAGCAGTAGTTGGCCCTTCAGGAGGTAACGAAGGTTGGGCTTATCGTCCTTCTAAGCAAGGCGTTACTCCTAATAATGCCCTGGGTGGTCCAATTCAGTTTGGCAGCAAGGGTAAAGTATATCGGGTGGAAGTATCAGGGATGAGTCAGCCCGGATATCCCAGCATTCGCCGCAGCAGCAAAGCCTTCTTGGTTCCCTACGAAGAGCTATCGAACAAATTGCAGCAAATTAATCGTCTGGGCGGCAAAGTCGCGAGCATCACTCCTGCTAGCCTCTAGAAGCTGGTTCCCATCGGGACTAGGGACTGGGGACGCTGGGAGAGAATGGCTGGGAAAGATGCGATGCTTCCTTTTTAGCTGTTTACCTTCCTTTGCCTCTAGCCTCTAGCCCCTTCAACAATCCTGAGGAATTGCTTGGTAAAATCCTGTATTTAGTAAATAATTAACCAAAATAAAGAACAATATTGATGGTGGAGTGAGTCCGCTATTTAAACCATAAAACAGAACGTCAAAAACCCAAAAGGAGAATTAATTACAATGCTAGGTCAAGCCGCAATTGGTAGCACAGCAAATACCCCATCAGGTGGTCGCTTCTTCCTTTATGAAGTCACTGGCCTTCGTCAAAGTGACGAAAATGACAAAAACGACTATGCTTTCCGTTCCAGCAGCAGTGTATTTATTAAAGTACCCTACAGCCGCATGAATGAAGAAATGCGGCGGATTGCTCGCATGGGCGGCAAAATTGTCAGCATTCAACCTGTGAACTCTGGCAATTAATTAGCTGGTTGGGATAAATACTGGTAATGGTTAATAGGTAAGGGGTACTTGGCAGCCCATGGCTTATTAAGTATTACCAGTTGTTTAATTATAAGATTTAAGAGAATAGTTTCATGCCCGCCAGGGACTAAAGTCCCCAGGGGGATATATCTTATGTGAAAAAGTTATAATCAACAAAGTTTCTGTTAAATGGTAATGCAGTCTAGCCCTGAGCAGGATTTGCCAGCAGGAGCTGCTGGTGGTGAGTCTTTAACGGTGCAGCAGGCGATCACTAACCTAAAGCAACGCGAAGACTTGAGTTTGTGTTATTACGCAGCTTGGTGGCTGGGTAAGTTTAGAGTCCGCGAATCAGTGGTGATTGAAGCCCTAATTGCAGCGTTAGAGGAACAAGGCGATCGCACGGAATCTGGAGGATATCCTCTCAGACGGAATGCGGCGCGGGCGTTAGGCAAACTGGGAGATCCTCAAGCTGTATCTGGACTGATGGATTGTTTAGATTGCTCCGATTTCTACGTGCGGGAAGCAGCGGCTCAGTCCTTAGGGATGTTAGGCGATCGAACCTGCGTACCCAAACTGATAACCCTCTTAAAAGGTGGCGTAGCTGTAGCCCAACCCATACCCGGCAGTCCCCACTTGGCACAACCCTACAGTGCAGTTATGGAAGCTTTAGGAGTTCTGGGTGCTACTGAAGCAATTGGTGCGATCGAACCCTTCTTAGGGCATCCCATGGAGTTAGTGCAGTACGCTGCCGCCCGCGCCATGTACCAACTCACCCAAAACCCCAGTTATGCCGAGCGCTTGATCAAAGCCTTAAAAGGTGAAAAGCTGCAACTGCGACGAGCAGCACTAGCCGATCTAGGAGCAATTGGGTATTTAGGAGCAGCAGAAGCGATCGCTCAGACCTTAGCAGAAAATAGTCTAAAGCTAATTGCCCTCAAAGGAGTTCTAGAGCATCAGGTAAAAAACTCTTCCCCAGAGTCAGCAACTCTTCCTGATGCCGCTATCCAGGTAATGACTCTAATGGACAACTTGTTGTAGTTGTTTGTTGTTTGTTGTT
>DNXU01000583.1:8874-9092 GCA_003505715.1 Cyanobacteria bacterium UBA8803
TTGTTTGTTGTTTGTTATTTGTTATTTGTTATAAAGGCATCAAGTGTAGGGGCGAGTTGCTGTTTAAATGCACTGGTGCTAACAATAATATAACTTAACTCGCCCTGATTGACTTGGCTTACCATCATTAACAACCAACAACCAACAACCAACAACCAACAACCAACAACAAACAACCAACAACTAACAACTAACAACTAACAACCAACAACCAACAA
>DNXU01000583.1:9195-9874 GCA_003505715.1 Cyanobacteria bacterium UBA8803
AACAACCAATGACTAATGACCAAGGATTAAAACTTATTCGAGCCGTTGAACAGGCGGATTCGACGGCTAGCTTGCTGGCGGCAGTCCAAACCTTGGCAGAGGCCCGTTTAGAGGTAGGGATTCCCACCTTAATTGCTGTACTCAGCTATAACAACCCAGGTGCGGCAGTAGCAGCTGTGGAAGGACTGGTGCAATTGGGGGAAGCCGCCGTGGTGCCATTGCTCGAACAGCTGGATGAATATAACTATGGAGGCAGAGCTTGGGCCATCCGAGCATTAGCTAAAATTGCCGACCCCAGAGCGCTAGAAACATTGCTCGCAGCAGCAGAAAAGGACTTTGCTCTGAGCGTTCGTCGAGCTGCCGCTCAAGGTTTGGGGAACCTGCACTGGTTTAAAATGCCCGCAGCAGAAATCCAACCCGCTCAAGCCCGAACTCTCAATACCCTAATGTTGACCTGTCAAGATCCTGAATGGGTAGTACGTTATGCCTCGGTTGTGGGATTGCAAGCCTTAGCTACTGCTATAGTTGAGACTCAACCTAACCTTTGCTCAGAGGCGATCGCTTATTTTGAGCAAATGGTTAACAAAGAAACAGATTTAGCCGTTTGTACCCGCGTGCGACTGGCTGTCGGACAACTGCACAAATTGCCAATCCCCATTTCCTAACGGGACTTAAACAA
>DNXU01000636.1:0-3875 GCA_003505715.1 Cyanobacteria bacterium UBA8803
TCCCTCATCCCTCATCCCTCCAATCACTCTTGCAAGATGGTCTTAGAGACAATGCGGGTTTTCTTGCGATCGGCTTCTGATAGATCTTCCCCGGATTGTAAGCGAGTTGCATTGGTTTGCAATACCGTGGCAGCACTGCGATCGCCCATTTGAATTGCAGTTTTAGCAGCGGTTTGGAGCATGGTGGCTGCTCCGGCGCGATCGCCTTGTTGTAATTTGGCTTCGGCTAGTTGAGTTTGCCGATACTTCGCCAAGGCGAGAATTGCTTGTTGTACTTCGGCATTGAGAGCTGGTTGGTAAACGCTCTGGACATTAACATCAATGGGGATGAGTTCGGACATCACCCCTTCTTGACCTGTGGCAGGGTTATCGTACTGTACCTGTACGTTGGTGATCGCTTGACGCCCTTGGGGTAGTTGGCCTATATAAAGGTTAGCTAGGATGACTCGCTGGGCATCCGTCATCAAGTCGCCCAGACGCACCATGAAGCGCTCGCCCTGCCGTTGTAGGGGTAGTTCAATCGTATCGGGAGCTACTTGGGCAACGGGTTTGAGTTCCGCAAACCTTATCTTGGGCATTAGGTCAAATAGCAGGTAAGCATTAGTTAACCCCACCGACTGAATGCGGTTGAACAAGCGCCCAAACTCCTGTACAGCTTGTTCCGGTTCCTCGATATAACAGAGGGTTCCTCCTCCGGCATCGGCAATCTTTTCTAGAACATCTTGGTTCCAGTTGGCTCCAAAACCTAAGGTATTGAGGGTCAACTTATGTTCTACCGCGAGTTCGGCTAATTTCAGGCAGCGTTTGTTATCGCCATGCTCGTTTTCGCCATCAGTAAGCAGGAATAGTTGAGAAACAGTATCGTGCTTGCCCTTAGCAACTTCTTCAATCCCTAGCTTAAGACCCTCATCAATGGCTGTACCCCCATCTGCATCCAGGCGTTGGATCTGTTTGGCGATCGCGTCTAAATTCTCAATCTTCTGATTGCTCACCAGTACTTTGGCTCTATGGTCGAAGGCTACCACGGAAATGCGATCGCCTGGACTCAGCCGTTCGATCAAACGCATCGCCGCCTTTTTCACTGTTTCCAAGGGGCGTCCGTGCATTGAGCCACTGTGGTCGAGAACCAAGCACAGATTCAGGGGAACCGAGCGATCGAGGGATTCTGAGATGGCAGAAATCGCTAGGGATAGCTGACGCTGACTGGTGGTTTGGTTAGCATCAACGTTGGTATCATTCAAGGCAGGGTACAAGCCAACTTTCATTTTATAAGACTCCCGATCCGGCAAGATGTCATAATAACAACTTCATAGCAGTAGGCCGCTACAGCGAAATAATCATGGGTAAATAACCGAACAATTAGTAATCAAAACAGGTTCGCTGTAGCAACTTCCTTGTAACATCAACCCAATAACTGCCCCAAGCAGGGCAAGAGGCACGCTAGTATGTTTTAAAGATAGCGCCATTATCGCAGCCCTAAACACAATGAAACTACCTATTCAGGCCGTTCAATCCACCTACTACGGTCGGCCTAGCTACCGGACACCGCCACCAGACTTACCATCGCTGCTGCTAAATGAGCGGATTGTCTATCTAGGTCTGCCCTTGGTGCCAGCTGTCACCGAACTAATCGTTGCCGAACTGCTGTATTTACAGTACCAAGACCCCGACAAGCCAATTAAAATTTATATCAATTCTACTGGCACTTCCCGTTATGATGGCGAACCAGTTGGCTTTGAAACGGAAGCCTTTGCCATTTGTGACACGATGAATTATATCAAACCGCCGATCCACACCATCTGCATTGGTTCGGCAATGGGTATGGCAGCAATGCTGCTATCAGGAGGGACGAAAGGGTGTCGAGCCAGCTTGCCTAATGCGTCTATCGTCCTGCACCAACCCAAGAGTTATGCTCGCGGTCAAGCCACAGATATCCAAATTCGAGCTAAGGAAGTACTGGCCAATAAAGCCACAATGATAGAAATCCTCTCTCGCAATACGGGTCAGCCACCGGAAAAAATTTCCAAGGATATGGAGCGGATGCTATATATGACGCCTCAACAAGCTAAAGAGTACGGTCTAATTGACCGAGTGCTGGAAAGCAATGAAGTGCCTGCTGCCGTAGCTGCTGGGATCTCCTAGTGCTGTGAAGGCAAAAGGCACAAGGGAAGAAAGCTTGTACAGTAAGCTTTTTGATTCCTTTTTAAGGGTGGGTTATTTCCGCCATACTGTACTAGTGCTTGTCAGCGGCAGGCAATTAGCCATCAGTAATTACCTATAACGTTAACCTTTTTTAAATTCGGAGTGAAATATGCCCATTGGCGTCCCCAAAGTTCCCTACCAGTTACCAGGCTCTCCCTACAGTGACTGGATTGACATCTATAATCGTCTCTACCGGGAAAGGATCATCTTTCTGGGCAAAGAAGTCGATGATGATATTTCCAACCAGATCATCGCCGTCATGCTCTATCTGGACTCGGAAGATAATAACAAAGATATCTATCTCTACATCAACTCTCCAGGGGGTTCGGTAACAGCAGGCATGGCAATTTATGATACCATGCAGCATATCAAATCCGATGTTGTCACCATTTGCGTAGGCTTAGCCGCATCAATGGGTTCCTTCCTCCTAGCCGCAGGTAAGAAGGGCAAACGCCTAGCGTTACCCCACTCGCGGATTATGATCCACCAACCATCCGGTGGGACGCGAGGACAAGCCACCGATATTGAAATTGAGGCGAGAGAAATTCTACGCATCCGCCATCAGCTCAACAACATCTACGCTCAAAACACAGGTCAACCCCTGGCCAAGATTGAAAAAGACATGGATCGTGACTTTTTCATGTCCGCTCAAGAGGCGAAAGAGTACGGATTGATCGATCAAGTCATTGAGGAAAGAGCAGGGTAAAACCTAGGAGTGCCGATAATATCGTGTCCGGAAATATCGGTCTTCTACCCTCTCCCCAAAGGCCCCCTCTCCCATCAAAGGCGAGGGGGGTGAGTGAAAGTAATTTGTAGATTAGGCCATTGGTAACGAGACCCAACCTAAATTAGCTCAATTTTGATAAGCTCCCCGTTAAGATGGACAGGTGGTTGAGCAGTCCTATACTGCCTCTTCGTTTATCAGCGTATATCCTTTCAATGAATCTGGCGGATTGCTATCACTTGTTAGGTTTAACAGATGGAGCCTCCATGGCTGAAGTCAAAGCGTCTTATCGGCGCTTGGCACGTCGGTATCACCCGGATGTCAACACTAAAGATCACCTGGCTCAAGAAAAATTTATCCAGTTGACCGAGGCGTATCAGCTTCTCCTGCGTGTTGCTAAGCCGTCTGGGAGCGATCGCACTGCCGATCCCTCTCCAACAGAGACTCCGACTCATAAGCCTCAAGCCGTTGCGGAACCACCACCGCCACCGCAAGCAAAAAGCAAGCCACCTGTGGTGCAAATCGAACCCCCTCTTTCAGAGGTGGAAAAACAGCTGAAGTGGGAATCTTACGAACACCTACAACAGCTTCTCAAAGAACGGCGATTTGCTCGTGCGATCGCCCTAGCCGAAGGGTTAGCCCAAAGAATTCCCCAAGATCCAGAAGTGCGTCAGTGGCAAGCGATCGCCTATCAATGTTGGGGACGGCATTTAGTTAAAGAGCGGCAATTGGAAAAGGCCAGAATTTATTTAAAAAAAGCTTTGAAAACCGACCCCCATAACCGCGCCTTGTGGGCAGAAATTGAAACAGATTTCCGACGCATGGAGCAAATAGTGTGAGATATCTGAGATCTTGCACCAATGTCATTAAGCCTATAAAAGCTGGGTTTTTAGCGATCGCATCAATGGAAAATCAAGGGTTGTGGTGGGTTATTGAGAATGGTGCAAGA
>DNXU01000636.1:3927-6895 GCA_003505715.1 Cyanobacteria bacterium UBA8803
GGTAAACCTATTCCCCATTCCCTTCTTGGATGACATCTAGTAACGGGATGGTTAGGATAGGGACTATCTGCAATTTAAAATAAGTCGCTCCTAGGGAGCTTTATATGGGATTCCGCTATACACTGGCATCAGCTGTGACCATCGCTAGCGCGATCGCTTTCAACTCAACTGCCGTAGCTCAAACAGTTGACGTTCCCTTTAGCGGAACTGTCCCGCTTCAGGCAACTTTTATTAATATCACTCCTGGTACAACAGAAACCACACCTTCTGGCAAAACTGCTGGGAGTCTCAACAAAATTGAGTCCTTAACTCCTGCACTAGTAACTGTTCAATCCAGTAACCCTGCCAATATCACAGTTTCCCCACCCACCTTAGTATCGGGGCCTACCCCCGATCCACCTGGCACAAATCGCATTGGGTTCCTACAATTTGGCTCAACCGAAGTCAGAAGTGATATTGGAGGAGGCACAGCACCCCTACCTATAGGTAACACAGAACTTAAGGTAGATATGTTAGTAGAAAGACCAGAAACCTTTACTCAAGGAACTTACACCTACGTCGTCACCCTAACTATCACTCCCTAACCATTAATCAAATCATCCGTTACCAAATCCGTTGCCACCGATGCTTAACAATTTAGCAGTGACATTAGCCAGTGTCATTGCTAGCATAGTGACTATCTCACTTCCAGTTCAGGCTCAGGTCGCTTTTACTCCTATTACCCCCGGCACTTTAGACCTAGCCCCCGGAAGTTTTGACACCTTGGAGTCACAAACTCCTGTAACGATTAGGGTGCAATCTGATCGACCTGTAACCCTCTTGGTGTCTCCCCCTCATTTAGTATCGGGACCTACACCCGATCCGGATGGGACAATTCTTGCTGGTGTTGTCAGTTTTGGTTCCACAAGAGTGAGCAGCGATTTTGGCAATAGTCTGGTGAGTATTCCGCCTGGAAGTACTGATTTGGAAATAGACCTACGAGTAAAAAGACCTACACCATTTATGGTGGGAACATACAACTATGCGGTGACTCTAACCGTCATGCCCTAGGGTTTTGTCTGCCCAGCTAATATATGTAAAGAAATTTGACAAAAACCGCAATCTGACGTAAAAGGCAGGACTTAACCCTGATTAATATCCATCAGCTTGCAAATTACAGATGCGACCTAGTCTGCTTTCCTATTAATGACTGGGTGAGAAGCGTACCTACTTAGGAGGATTACTATATTATGATTCGCCGTTTTCTCTTAACATCCGGACTGATGCTAGCAAGTGCAGTTGCTTTCAGTCCGAAAGCCTTTGCTCAATCAGTAGATGTTCCCTTCCAAGGGAATATCGGGCCTCAGTGTAGTTTTGCGGCTCCCATTCCCGGTACGTTAGTTTATTCACAACCCGGAGCAGGCCCTACTGCTGGCCCCATAACCTCTGATGCACCTGGAGGAGTATCTGGTCAAGTCGATGTTTCTTGCAATACAGGAGCATCCCTTCGGATCAGTAACGCACGCTTTGTCTCATTTACTCCCACCAATCCTCTGCCTGGTAATCCTCCCCCTCCACCAGATTTCCCGGGAGGGTTTTTGGAGGCAAGAGCCAGAAGTCTAGGTAATGAAACATATTATAACGGCCCTTCCCAAGGTGGCGGTTTTCCTGGCAGTCCTATGTTTCTAGCTCCAACTAACCAAACAGTGGAAGTCGATCTAGCAGTTACACAATTAGCTCCTCTAGCAGGCACTTACGAATATGCTGTCACCTTAACGATTGTGCCGTAGCCCATTCCCACATTTAAGTCTGATTGTTTCCAGCTCCTGGCAACTTTGCTGGGAGCTGATTCCATCAGGGGTAGCTACATATTTTTTTTGCTCATAACCCAGTTGAAAATAACATTATGACTTTGGGTTCTAAATCTCAGAACTTAGGCAAAAGCCCCCCTAACCCCCCAAATCTGGGGGGAACAAGAAGTTTTTCCCTCTTTTCTCCCCCTCAAAGTTGGAGGAGATGGGACGTGATAGAGCATTATTTACTCAGGCAAAAAGCTTATTTTCTGCTCCCCCTCAAAGTTGGAGGAGATGGGACGTGATAGAGCATTATTTACTCAGGCAAAAAGGCTTATTTTCTGCTCCCCCTCAAAGTTGGNNTGGGGGGGATGGGGGGGGCAAGGGAGCGGGGCAGCAAAATTTGTAAGTTCTAATCCTTTTACCGCAGCAGCTTCCGCCCTCAGTAGCTTGCTCTTATCTGGTGCCTTACTTTGGGGGGGAGCCACTCCCGCACAGATGACGATTTCGCCATTAGTGATTGAAGTAGAGGCAAATCGCGGCCAAAGTCAAGGGGTTATTAATGTTACGAATAATAGTAACGAACCTTTTCGAGGTCGCGTCTACGCCGAACCTTTTACCTATGGCAATAATGGGTTTGAAACTCTAACCTCTAGTCCGAATAGCCTGACCCCTTACCTGCAATTTTCACCCACAGAGCTAACAGTACCTCCAGGAGTGACGCGCCGAGTCCGCCTGATTACTCGCTTTCCCCCCAACCTGCCAGAAGGGGAATATCGAGCTGTGGTTTTTACAGAAACACTCCAGCAAGCTACAGATAGTAGTGGGAATGCGGTAGCTCTTACAGCCCGAATTGGCACTACTGTCTACGTGCGTCAAGGCAATGTGTCTTCTAATCTAGCAGTAGAAGATGCGAGCTGGAATAGCGAACAAAAGCAAATTCAGCTACTCGTGCGCAATACCGGAAAGGCTTCTGCTCGCCTTGGCATTAGCTGGACTATGAAGCAAGGGGAAACAGTGATTAAAACGGGCAGTAGCGATCCAACGGCAGTTATAGCTGAGAGCGATCGCAATCTGCTCTTAAATTATCCCGGCAAAGACCAACCAGCCCCCACCCCTGGTCAATACCAGCTAACTGGGGAGTTAGTTTGGTCTGAAGATAACAATCAACGCACGCAACCTTTTAGCGTTAATTT
>DNXU01000636.1:6945-13636 GCA_003505715.1 Cyanobacteria bacterium UBA8803
GAGGGATGAGGGATGAGGGTTCTGGGATTGATGGGGATTTTATTGGTGAGTATTACTCCCCAAGCTTGGCCGCAAACGCCTGGTAATTTCTGTTGCAATGAGACTAATAAACCTCCGGAAAACTTGCAGCGGGAAAGTAGGGATAGTATTATTCAAGCTCCAACTCCCAATGATCCTGCTGTCATTCCCACCACTGAAGTACCAACTGACTTTAGAGTCTTTCCCGTTGGGTTAAACGTCGGTGGGCGTCCGGTATTTTTCAGTATCTTAATACGGGGACAACAGGATGGTACTCAGGCGGTTAATTTTGCTCAGTGGTTGGTGCCGTTTGATGCTGTTGTCGGAGCCTTAAAACTTAATGTTACGCCCTTACCTGATGGTCAACTAGAAGTGCGATCGCCTATTGTGGTGACGCGCCTTGACCCCCAACAACTTACTAATGACCCGGAATTAGGCTTAGTCTTTTCTATTCAACAACTGCAAACCCTCTTGGGTGTCCCGGCGGAATTTGATATTAATGAGTTTGCCATTCAGCTTAACCTCCCTCAAGCTCAAGGACTGTCGGGGGGTTCTGGTATTGCAGAAACCCCGGTGCAACTAGAAGGCTTGCCACAAATCAACGCACCTAACGTTACAGCAACTACATTAGAACAACGAGTAAACGTGACCGGATCGCCTTCATCAACCCCTAACCTGCAAGGCGAGTTGTTAGCAGTGGGAACCTTACTCGACGGCAGTTGGTATCTGCGGGTTAACCAACCGGATTTACAAAATTCGTCTACTTGGACTCTGGCCGAAGCTCAATACTTACAACAGACAGACTATACAGATTTGGCGATCGGTTTTCAACCGACTTTTTGGAATAGCCGCAGTGGGAATTATTGGGGTGTTACTGCCATTAGACGGCAAGGATTTACACCACCCTCACAATTTGGTGGCGGCGGGTTCGTGCCGGGACAGAGGTTGCAGGCGTCTCAAGTAGGACGCACGATTGTTGGTAAAGCCGAACCCGGCACTTTGGTGCGGCTCACTCAGGGGTTTGGCGATCGCTTTATTGATGAAGTTCTAGTGGATTCTTCCGGTATCTACCGTTTTGAAGACGTACCCGTGGGCGGACGTACCTATGGGGGGAACTATCGTATTTTACTGTATCCAGAAGGACGCCTCACCGCTGCACCGGAAGTGCGGGAAGCAACATTTTCTAACGTTCCCGGACAAATTCCCTCCGGTACATCGGCAACTATTGTCTCTCTCGGCGTGGGACGGCAATTTTCGGGAGGAGTTGGTAGCAATTTTATTGGCGAGTTTACAGATATACGAGGTGGCATTGCTCAGCGTTGGGGTGTTACAGACAGCCTCACTCTCGGTGCTGGCGCTGTTTACGACAAAACTGCTAGAGGATTAGGAGAACTCTTTTTTCGACCCGGTGAGGTGCCCTTTGAGGCTGCTATTTCTATTCTGACACCCGATGAGGAGGGGACTTGGGATATTAATTCTAATATCTTCTATCGCGCCTCGCCCAGTTTGAGTGCTAGTTTCAGTAGCGATCGCTTTACTGTGCGCCTCAATATTGATTGGCAGCTTTTTCCCGGATTTACCCTACTAGGACTCTACGACAATCTGAATGGCGCAACCGTCGGTGTACAAACCGGCTTTAGTCGTCCGGGTGCTTTTACCTTTGCTCGTGCCACCCTAGATGGAGAAAACCGCCTGCGCTGGACGATCCGGCAACGCTTGGGAGATTTGGAATTTTCCCAGCAGGGTAACGAAATTGGCACGGTTTCGGAACTCGACTATAATCTGTCGGGCAATGTCTTTCTCGACACCGGACACTCACTGATTCTCGGTTACGAAACTCGCAACGCCACAGATACAGCACAACTATTGACCCTCGGATGGCGCTATCGTTCTCAAGCAAGGACACCCGACGGCAGATTTCTCTGGGAAACCCAACTCGGTTACGGTATTAGTTCTCAAGGTTCCGGCCCCATTGCCAGCCTACAAACGGCAGTTATACCCGGTTTACTAGTTCAAGGACGCTACCAAGGCACATCTGTAACCTCGAAGGAGGACAGTTACAGCTTAGAAGTGTTAACCAGCTTTAACTTGCAGGACGGAATTTTTCCAGGCGATCGCCACTCCGATCGCTTCCGCACGAAAGGAGGTTTGTTAATCCAGCCATTTTTCGACCGCAACCATAACGGTAAACAGGATGCTGGGGAGTCAAGTTACACCGAAACTGCCGATTTACTCCTAATTCTCAATAACCAACCAATTAAAGCCTCTCAACCTGAAGTCCAATCAAACCGAGTCCTGATCCGTCTTAGTCCCGGCACCTACCGCCTCGATCTCGACCCTGCCGGATTTCCCCCCGACTGGCAATCTGCCCTTGATGCCTATGCTGTCGAGGTAGTTGCAGGTAGTTATACACTCTTAGCAGTACCCTTAATTCGTTCTTATACTCTAGCAGGTATAGTAGCAGATACTGCCGGAAACCCCATTGCAGGCGCTAGGGTAGAAGCCATTAGCACCGATGGAGTACAGCGCCGATTTTCCGTCACCAATAGTGCTGGGGTGTACTATCTAGAGCGTTTGTCCGAAGGCAAGTTCAAGCTACAAATTAATGGTAAACCAGCACAACCGGATGCGATCGCCCTAGAGGAGTCCTCAGAACCTTTGCAGGAATTGAATTTGAAATTGCAGTAATTGGTGATTGGTTAAAAAAACTATCAACCCTAATCCCCACTCCTTCCGCCAAGTAGTATCAACTTTGTAAAGTCTTATCCAGCGAACCCTAATAAGACTTATCGCAGGGCGGGTTTTGACTTAAGACCTATCTGTGAGAGCCTTTAATATTTGTCGCTAAACCCGCCCCTACAAACGCTTCCTACAATCCGCTCCTACAACCCGTCCCTACAAAGGGTTCCTACAATCCCCCCCTACAATATATTCTAGAATCTAGAATACCCATGATACAAGCTCAAGTCCCAGAGTCCATACAGAGTGACGAAAATGAAAATGAGGGATCGGGAGTAAACTGATATGACGGGTAATCGGCAAAAAATTGCTGGCCAATTACCTATTACCTATTACCTAATTAGCAATCTCAAACCGAATGAGTGTAGATTTACTGGCATTTTTTCAAGCTACAAATCCAGGTGATACGCTAGATTTTGCCAATCCGGACGATCGCAAATACTATATTGATTTTTCGCCAGTACGGGGTGGCACAATTATTGAGGAGTTAAAGGAAAATATTACGGTTTACTATGGTGCTTAAACTATATGAGCGATTCCCACCATCCTGAAGAGATTGTCGTTGCCAACGAATCAGCGCTAGAGGAGTTGTCTTGGACGATTGAGGCTTATCAGGGACGGTTTTTGCTTGTTTTTGCGCGGTGTAATTATCACTCGTTGCGATCGCTTCTCATACAACGTCTGGAGGAACTTTGTCAGGTTGACATTTGGACTCTAACCCTTAACCCTAAGGATACAGCGCTTTATGCTCGGATTCAGGCGGAACTAGCAGGATCACAGCCTGGGGCATTGATGGTTTTGGGGTTAGAGTCGGTGCTATCTGTGGAGGGGATGTTGACTTCTGCTGATTTAGTGCGGGAGGAGTTTCGGCAAAATTGTCGCTTTCCTTTGGTAGTTTGGGTGAGTGATGAGATTAAGAGTCAATGGATGCAGTTGGCTCCTAATTTAGCAAGTTGGGGAACGAGTACGGAGTTTAACCTTAGCGAGGAAGAGTTAGCAGCTTTTATTCAAAATAAAGCTACACATTTTTTTACACATAACGTCTCTGTTGATTGGCAAGAGAGTCGAGAACTAGAATCAGAATTGATAGCAGCTCGATCAGATTTGTGTTGCAGTGGACGGACTATAGAAACTGAATTAGCGGCAAATTTAGAATCTTTACTAGGTTTTGTTAAACACATTAATAACAAAATAGATGCGGCATTAGAGCATTATCAAAGAGCAGGAGAATGTTGGCGGCAACTCGAAAATTGGGAACGCCAAGGATATATTCTGTTGCGGAGCGTTGATTGTTACTATCAAGAGGCTTTAAAGCAGCCGATTGACCATTCGCTTTGGGCAACGACAAAAGACTATTTACAACAAACGCGGCAAGCCTTTGAACAAGCACATCGACCGGATTTATTAGCAGATGCCATCGCTAACTTGAGCCGAGTTTTAAGAAAATTAGAGGATTGGCAAACTCTGGCAGTTTTAGCCCAGAATGCTTTAAGCATTCACCAAGCTCAAAATCGAGCCGTTGATGTGGCGAGAGATTATGGCTTTTTAGCAGAAGTGGCTTTAGCACAAAAGCGGTGGCAGGATGCTAATCAATTGGCGCAGATCGCTCTAGAAATTTACCCGCAAGAGGGGAATTATGCCGAACGTGAAGGACATTTATGTCGATGGCGGTTTATTTTAGCGCGATCGCAATCTCATTTAGGTCAACAGCCAGCAGCGATTGAGAATTTAGAACGGGCAAAATTGGGTTATCCCATTGATGACCTTCAACTTCATCTCGATATCTTACGTGATTTACACCAGCTGTACTTTCAGAATCAAGATTATCTCAAAGCTTTTAACATTAAGCAGGAACGGCAAGCGGTAGAAACGCAGTTGGGATTACGAGCCTTTATCGGTGCTAGCCGTATTCAATTTATCGTAGGGGCACAACGCCTTGTCCCCTCCTTTGCATCTTCCCCCAATCAGCCTTTAGAACCCATCGCCCTCGAAATTATCGCCTCTGGACGGGAAAAGGATGTGCGGGAATTAGTAGAACGGGTGAAGCGCAATGATTATAAAGTTGTGGTTTTGTATGGCTATTCCGGTGTGGGAAAGAGTTCCTTGGTGAATGCCGGATTGGTGCCAACTCTACAAACTGCTACTGTAAGTGGGCAAACAATCGCACCTGTTCTGATCAGAGTTTATACCGATTGGATGCGTGAGTTGGCAGAGCGGTTGGCAGAGGCGTTGGCAAGCTACCCATCTCGCTCAGAAATTAATAGCCAAAGTCCATTGGACTGGACTCAAACCTCAGCCGATAAACCTTTAGCGAGTCATGCTCAAACCGCAATTCTAGAAGCCTTACAGCAAGCTGAAGCCCAAAATCTGCGAGTCGTGCTAATTTTTGACCAGTTTGAGGAGTTCTTTTTCGTTAATGATGACAAAGGCTCCCAGCCTGAAGTGTTTGAGAATGAGTTTTTTGAATTTTTGGGTCAGTGCTTAGGGATTTTGTCACTGAAAATCATTTTTTCCCTTCGCCAAGATTACCTTCATTATCTCGTGGATCGACCGGGGATGGAGGCGGTGAATCATGATTTGTTAGGGAAGAATGTCCTGTATAAAATTGCTGACTTCACACCGAAAGAGGCGCAAAGCTTGCTCGAACAATTAACACAACGGTCTAATTTTCAATTGGAAGGGGCGTTAATCGAGCAACTGGTTGAGGATTTAGCGCAAGAGTCGGGAAAGGTGCGTCCGATTGAGTTGCAGGTGGTGGGGGCGCAACTTCAGGCGGAGGGAATTAGAACTCTGGTGGAGTATCAGCGGTTTGGCACAAAAGAAGAATTAGTGTTGCGCTACCTAGCGGAGGTGGTGGGGGACTGCGGAGAAGAGAATCTTCAGGTAGCAGAGTTATTGCTGTATTTACTCACCGATGAGAAAGACAGGCGACTGCTCAAAACTCGTGAGGAATTAGCTGGGGAGTTGGCAGATTTTAGGACTGTCAATGAGAGTCAGTTAGATTTGGTTTTAGAGATTTTAGTGGCGTCAGGGTTGGTGTTTCTGGTGCCAGATACGCCTAATGACCGCTATCAGTTGGTACATGATTATTTAGTGCCATTTATTCGCCAGCAGCAGGAGCCGAAAATACAAGAAATTATCGCTCAACTGAATCAGGAACGAGAACAGCGTCAGCAGTTAGAGCGGAGTATTGAGCAGGTTCGAGGTGAATTAAAGATTGCTCAAGCAGAACGAGAACGGGTTAATCAAGAGGTTGAGAGAGCAGAGCAAACTAAGCAGCAACTAGAACAACAAGTAAAAGAAGCTCAGGAGCAGTTGAAATTAGCGCAAGCATCTCTGGCACAAGCAGAAGCCGAACGATCACAAGCTAAGAAAGAAACAGAAGAAGTCCAGAAAGGGACGGAACTAGAACGACTCGGCACCCTGGCTCTACGGCAATTTAACTATACTCAAATCCCAGCATTACTCACCGCAATGAAAGCAGGTAAGGAGCTAAAAGCGATCGTGAAAAACCGACCGATTGAGGAGTATCCTGCCTCTAGTCCCCTCTCCGCATTGCAACAAATTTTGGCTCGCATCCGGGAACGGAATCAACTACGCGGTCATGAGAGTGTGTTGTCGAGCGTGGAGTTTAGCCCCGACGGCAAGACCCTGGCCAGCGCTTCAGATGACAAAACGGTGCGCTTGTGGGATATCCAAGGCTATGAGTTAGCCGTCCTACGCGGTCATGAGCGTGAGGTGGTCAGTGTCAAGTTTAGCCCTGACGGCAAGACCCTAGCCAGCGCTTCATTTGACAAAACGGTGCGCTTGTGGCGCATCGAAACATTAGACGAACTGCTCATCCGAGGTTGTGAGTGGTTGCACGACTATCTCAGCACAAATTCTAATCTCAGCGATAGCGATAAACAACTCTCTGAGACTCCCCCACTTAAAA
>DNXU01000174.1:0-3599 GCA_003505715.1 Cyanobacteria bacterium UBA8803
ATTTATATCTTCGAGATTTGCAACAGCTCAAGCTGCCGAGAATGCTGAAGCGTATTGCAGATAAATTTATTAGTCCTCTCGAACGAGAGATGGCCGAGAAATGGAGTATCTTTTTCCTCTTCAAAGGATTCTTATCAGGTTTAAATCTATTTCACGAATACATCAACTCGACCGGATGGCATAAACTTCCCCAGCGGCGGCATCTGGAAATTCTGTATTACCAGTGCAAGTTTTGTGGGGATAACAGCTTAGGTACTTATGAGAATAAGACCAACTTACAGTGGTTTAAAGAGCTATTATCTCAATTTGATAATCTACCAGCCGCTGAAATCGAACGACAGGTTAAAGCTAATATTGACCAAAACTCAGATCGCGGCCAAAAGGGAGAGTTTGTCAATGCTGATACTCTGATCCTGCTGCGTTGCCGTCGGCAGTTTAGGGTGTTCTGTGCCGACTTATCCGTCTTTTCAGTCAGGAAGCCTGAAGATGTTAAAGACTTAAACTATATTGAGATCCTGCGAGATTTATTAATCGCCGATATTCGGTATTTAAAAGCCAAAAGCGTTTTTTCTAATCTCCGCTTAGATATCGGCTCCTTAGGATTAGACTTATCAGCAGACTTAAAAACCTATTTTACGGCCTTTAAATATGATGACAAAGAGAGTGCCAAGTTAATCCAGGCGGCTAGTTATGCTTGTAGCTTTGCTCGTTTTCTTGACGAAACAGGTATTCTAGGCGAGGAGGCGTCGGTAGTATTTAACGTGGTAGGATGTAGCGATCGCAGTCTCAGTGCCATGTCTGTTGGCCGCGAACATTTACATATTTTGGCAACCTGTTATCAGATTTACAAACATGATTCTAGTCCCCAAGACATTCCCAAAGCTCGCGCACTAGTTTTAAAGCAAATTCAGCGGAATGCTTATCGGAGTTTCGAGGATGGGAAAAAATTTGTCGATGCCCTTTTAGCCATTCCTCCTGACCATACTACCCTGGTAACTCATAAAGAGCGAGTGGCTGGTTTTTTCAACTCAGTCGGCCAGGTGCCTCCCCAACTTATGGAAGAATTGGGTTTGAGTGGTAGCCTGAACCTGCGGCAGGCTCATGCAGAGCTAATTAAAAAAGCCCTGGTTTCTCAGGCTACTTATATCTTTTTAACTGGTAATCCCGGTATCGGTAAGACTACAGCGATCGCCGAATTTCTGAAATCTCATCTAGATGAAGGTTTTCTCTTTTTCTACGTCAGTCCTAGGAAACAAGTCAACCTTGATATTATTGAGAAATTTAAAGACTCAGAAACCCAAAAATTGTGCGACTCACGGCTATTCGCCATTAACACCCATGCCGGCTTAATTAAAGACAACTTCGGACGCTACACCGTACAGTATCTCTGTAATGAATATCAAGGCGATTTCCCAGTGCAAGCGGTCAATTTTCTCGATAGCCGCACCATTGAGCGACGAGGACGGCGGCCAAATCGACTCACCCGAATCACAGAGGATACGATCCAAGATGTGGGACAAAAAACTAGGGGCGTTCTTAATAGTATTTGTGAGGCAATCTATACAATTGTCGATCGCCAGATTTCCGATCGCATCGTTGCCACCGTTTCCATCCAAGCTTTAAAGGTCACGGAAACAGGCAATACTTTAAAGCATTTTGAGAAAATCTTTAAAAATGCCTACAACCAAAGGGACGCTGTAGTCATTCCCGAACAGATGCAGGAGATTTCCAGCCGCATCAAGCATTTATTTATCATGATTGATGAGATAACAGGAGATGATAGCGGGGTGGAGTTTTTAAATGGTATCAGTAGTATTTTATCTAAATATAATTTGACCGACAGACGGTATGGCTTTAACCCTAAGGTAATTGTGGCAGATGCCTCTATTGTCGAGTCAGAGGTGATTACTCAACACCTATCAGAACCAACCTCGGAACCTGATAAGATATATTTTCGGCGTGCCTCGGCACCTGCTCAGCCCCTCTCAGTGCAGCCCTTTAAGTTTAAGGGTTTAGCGGCATCTGTTATCAATGCCAACTCTTACCCAGCTCGTCACTTGGGCATTACTTACAAAGTATTGGTAGAGTCTTGTCAGTTTAATGAAGAAAGCAGATTAAACCCCCAGGATAGTTTAACTAAAAATCTGCAAGAGGAGATTTTAAAAGATATAGAAACTATTTTAAGCCAGCCGGATGTTGACCAAGTTCTCGTTTATATCCAGAATAAGAAACGATTGACAGAGCTAATTGAAAAGCTGGGGAAGCAGCGAGAAGCCTTTGAAAAGTGGCGGGATTACTTGGAAATCCATGCGAATATCTCTGAGGACGAGAAGGAAAAGATCCAAAAGTATAAAAACCAAGTAAAAATTGTCTTCATGACGGCTGCGGGCAGTCGCGGTTTATCTTTTCCTAAGGCCAAGCACATCCTGGTGGAAATTCCTCGCTTTGAGATTGAGAAAAACTTGATGGAAGTAATTCAGGTGATTTATAGAGGTCGCGGTCAGTATCAAGAGGAAGGAGTCTGGCAGACTAGGGACGATGAAGACAAAGAGCTAGTATTTTATTTAGCAGACCGTTCGGTGTATTATGACGATAGCGATCGGGATAAACGGCAGCTGTCTGTAAGAGAAAGCGTCCTGAGTTTATTGAATATATTATTAATTTTGAAAGCGTCAGTAATGACTCGGATTCAGGGGGTTGGACAAATTGGTCGGCACCAATTCCTGATGATTCCTATCGGCGGCAAATCCATCTCAGCAGCGGGTGAAACCTTTACATCTCAAATGGCTAACCTGATCGGGGAACTAAAGAAAGAACACAATCGGAATAAACGCGATCGCCGCCTACTACAGGTTTACATTAGCCTAGAGCAACTGCTGGATCGGGCAGAATTTACGATTAGGGATACAACTGCATCTAATTATCTGGCGCTGCGGTCATCTTTTAACTCTCAGTTTACCCAGTTAGCCAATAGTGGTTTAGATGGATTATTAAAATTCGGTCAAATGGAGGCGGGTTATATCAGTGGCGGACTGCTGATAGTACCTATTGCTGACAAAGGTTTAGAAGAGACTTACGAAATGCAGCTGATTGAGATCGCAACCCACGCCACCGAGCAACTGTGGCGCAACATGCAGGGGATTAGTCGCGATCGCTCTTATCCAGAAAACTTACGCTCTGCTATTAAAGATGCCCTCGAGTTAGTAAAAAAGCTCCGAGAGCCAGTCAATAAAACCCAATGGTTTGAGCAGCACTCCAGAGCATTTGACCAATATTATGCCTTACCGCTATTTACCTTTATTGCTGGTGCAGCCATGAAGGACTATTTTGCCAGTGGCGAGGAAGAACCGGAACAGGCCCAGTTCCGAGATATTCTGAGTACCTATATTCGCACGCTTTATCCTGTCGGTAGCATTCTACCCATTGGACACAAGTATCAGGATTTCCCCTTTGTGGTTTTTAGAAGCTACAGTCTCAGGGAGATGAGGGAAAAGATGTTTGCAGATAAGTATCTGTTGAGGTCTACTGAGTTGAATGTTTTAAACCTGATTTTAGCAGAAGACCCCTAATTTATATCCATCCCTCATCCCTCATCCCTC
>DNXU01000174.1:3684-12905 GCA_003505715.1 Cyanobacteria bacterium UBA8803
TCCCTCATCCCTCATCCCTTCAACAATTGGTAGCTCAATCGCAAACTCTGTCCCTTGGCTAAGAACGGAATGGCACCTCAGTTCACCGCCGTGTCTGTCCACTACAATCTGGTAGCTGATCGATAGTCCCAAACCTGTACCCTGTCCGGGTGGTTTGGTGGTAAAAAAGGGGTTAAATATTTGCTCCTGAACTTGGGGTGTTATGCCACAACCATTGTCAGCAATGCGAACCACAACGCAAGACTTATGTTTCTTTTGGGAGTCTGTAATAATATCAGTGCGAATCCAAATAGTTGGTAAAAAACCAGAGGCAAGTCCTCTTGTTTCTGGCTCCTGATATATTGCCTCATCTAAAGCATCGATCGCATTGGCAAGGAGATTCATAAAGACTTGGTTGAGTTCGCCAGAGTAACATTCTATTAAAGGCAATTGACTGTATTCTTTGATAATCTTAATCTCAGGACGATAAGGCATCGGTTTCAAGCGATGCCGCAAGATGAGTAAGGTATTATCAATACCTTCGTGAATATTGACCTGCTTGAGTTGGGCTTCATCGAGGCGAGAAAAATTCCGGAGGGCGACTACAATCTGGCTGATGCGTTTGGCACCTTCTTTCATCGACGCTAGGAGTTTCGGAAAATCTTCTAGGATAAAATCTGGCTCGATAGTCTCAATTTTTTCACCAATTTCGGCCACGGGTTCCGGGTAGTACTGTCGGTAGAGTTGGAGCAGATCCAGAAGATCTCGAGCATATTCGCTGGCTGGGGTGATATTGCCGTAGATAAAGCTGATGGGGTTGTTGATTTCGTGGGCAATACCCGCGACCATTTGGCCTAAACTTACCATTTTTTCATTCTGCACCAGTTGGCTTTGGGTCTGTTGGAGTTCTTTAAGGGCAAGTTCTAGCTGAGTCGCTTTCTCCCATTCGCGCTGAGCCAGTACCTGCATATCTGCTTGTGCTTGCTGGCGTTCCCGAACTTCCTTAGCTAATTCCTGGTTGATCCGTTCCAGTTGTCTGGTACGAAGCCCTGTCATTTGGGCAAAATAGATAGCCGATGACAACATACAAGCACCCAGCAACCCTCCGATCAATACTCCCCCCAGTAAAGGGGATTGAGCATTCTCCAACAATACGGATGTTGGCCAGATTTGCAATATCCAACTCACTCCATAAAAATCAATTGTTGTAGTCTGCTGCCATTGTGCTTGGTGCTGGTTGATACCTGGATTGTAACTATAAATCTCTTCCCCATTGTCGAATAGAGCCAGGGCATAACCATTCAGAGAGCTCTTATTTAAGATGGAGTTCAGTAAGGGTCGAGTGCCAAAGATACCTGCGATAAATCCGTCAAATTCTCGATCGTTGAAGATGGGAACGAAAACCAGAAAACCTTTACCCCCTTGCATCAAATTAGCCGCATGAGTTATTGTTACTTGCTGGCGATCGCGAGCTGTTTCTAGAACAGTCCGCAGTCCTGGTTGAAAGGAGTTCAGAAGTTCAGAATACCGATTTTGATCTTCCTCATTGCCAACGAACGGGACAACCCAGCGTAATTCAAAGGAGTGGTCTACCCATGCGATGGCCTGGTAACCGCCATAGTCCTTCATATAAGCATAAGCCTCGGCTTCCCATTCCGACCTAGGAATTCCATCCCGTATTTTCCAACGTTGAACCATACGATCCAACGCGAGAATTCGACTTTCTAGCTGTACTGTGATCTCCTGACGAATACTTAAGGCTTGAGCTTGGAGCAATTGTTCGATCTGAGCCTGCTCCTGAGTTAGCAATCCTTGCCATAACATCAACGTCAGGACAACCACCCCGATCCAGATCAAAATTGCTAACTTTCCTTGTTGCCTAGAAAGGCTTTTGGTAAAGCGCGTTCTCAGCTGAAACCTATCACTACTGCATTTTTTCATAGCTAAACTCCTCAAAGGTTTCTGCCTTTGATATCCAGCTCAGCGTCATCCTTGACCCTTTACCACAAGGAGACAATTACAGCAATCGGCTCTCTAGTAGAATCGAACTGATGATACCAGGAAGCCACCTATGCCAATGGCAGCATTTTGACAAGGAATATGGGGAGCTTCAAGCTTAGCATTAGCTTCAAGCCTACTGACCTGCCAGAATTCTGTAAAAAGGTGTAAACTTTTGTAAAGGAAGTAAGGGAGCAATCATTGTGGCAACCCAAGTTGGATTCGGGAAGGTACAACCTCAAAAGCAGACTGTAAAGCAAAACAAGGCGAAACGGAATGCCGCCGCACGCAAGTATGATGAGATGAAGAAGTCAGGGTTGCCAGAATTCAACATTTACGTGCGCGTCAAAGGACAAAACACCTGGTTACCAGCCGGTTCAATGACGGTAAATCGCAGTAGTGCCATTAACCAAGCACTGTTTCAGCAAGAGGAAGAGTTGCTTAAGGGTGTTTTTCGCCTGTTCCCTAAACTACGTCAAAACCAAAGCCAGTTAGAGTACGGTTATCGCCTCAAGGAATTCAAAGATGAACCAATTGTAGTGGCAACTCGACCCAAAGCAACCACGGCCAACCTGATTCAATCTACCATTGCTAGCGTGAAAGACCGTTTTTCCAAGCTGATCGAGCGCACTTAAGGATTACGGGTGTGGGGTGTCGGGTGTTGAGAAAATTGACTAACACTTCACCCAATTTAAGACTCAAAACTCTACCCCACACCCTAGCTCGTACCCCCCCAGCAATTTCCCCAAATCGTTACGATAAGTAATATCAGGGAAATTCCGAACTCAGCAGGAAATACTCGTGTCAATTGATATCGACACCAGTGCTAGTGCTACAGATCACAGCGCGAAATGGTTTGTAACCTCTATTGCACGGCACAGGGATCGCTGCTAGATATCGGAATTAAGTATTTAATGACCACTGATTTAGCCTGATTATTCCAAGATAAACACTAAACATGATTGCAAGCGCAACTATTACTGATAACCCTTTGTTAATCGGTAAAGGGCTACCTCCCTTTGAAGCCATCAAGCCAGAGCATGTCGTGCCTGCCATGACTCAACTGCTGGCTGAACTAGAAAAGGAACTAGCAACCTTAGAGGCTACAGTCACGCCGACGTGGAGTGGCTTGGTGGAACCTCTAGACCGTTTGGGGNNCGGAGCGTCTGCGCTGGAGTTGGGGTATCGTGGGTCATTTGATGGCTGTTAAAAACACCCCCGAACTGCGGGAAGCTCAGGAAACCGTACAGCCCAAAGTTGTTCAGTTTATAAATAAGCTCAACCAAAGCCAACCCCTCTACAAAGCATTCAAAGCACTGCATCAGGGGGAGGAGTGGCACCACTTGGACAGCGCACAGCAACGGATTGTAGAGGCAGCGATCCGAGATGCAGAACTCTCCGGCGTGGGGTTGGAAGGCGAGAAACGCGATCGCTTTAATCAAATTCAACTAGAGCTGGCAGAACTTGGCACTAAGTTTTCTAACAACGTGCTGGATGCAACCAAGGCATTTAGCCTGACGCTGACTAACCTAGAAGAAGTAAATGGGTTGCCCCCGAGTTTAAAGAGTTTAGCTGCACAGGCAGCACGGGCAGCGGGTGAAGAAAACGCGACCCCCGAACAGGGGCCTTGGCGGATTACCTTAGATTACCCCAGTTATGTCCCCTTCATGCAACACAGTACCCGTCGCGATTTGCGGGAAAACCTCTACAAAGCCTTTATCAGCCGTGCCTCTTCAGGTGAGTGGAGTAACAATCCCCTGATCGAGCGGATTTTAGAGCTGCGTCAAGAAAAAGCCAAACTGTTAGAGTTTGAAAGTTATGCTCAATTGAGCCTAGCTAGTAAAATGGCTCCTAATGTCGAGTCCGTAGAGGCGCTGCTAGAAGAATTGCGTCAGGTCAGTTATGATGCAGCTGTTAAAGACTTGGAAGAGTTAAAAGCCTTTGCTGCTACCAAAGGTGCTGCGGAAGCTAGCGATTTGAAGCATTGGGATATCAGCTTTTGGTCAGAACGTCAACGGGAAGAAAAGTTTGCCTTTAGCGCGGAAGAACTGCGCCCCTACTTTCCTCTACCTCAAGTGTTAGATGGACTCTTTACCCTAGTCAAGCGACTTTTCGGCGTTACCGTTACGGCAGCTGATGGGACTGCTCCTGTGTGGCATGAAGATGTGCGTTATTTCCAAATTGCTGACGAGACGGGCAAACCTATTGCTTACTTCTATTTAGATCCTTATAGCCGTCCTGCTGAGAAGCGTGGCGGTGCCTGGATGGATGATTGTCTGGGTCGTGCCAAAATGGCTGAAAATGGCACTACGACTACCCGCTTGCCTGTAGCTTATTTGGTATGCAACCAAACTCCTCCAGTAGACGGTAAGCCCAGCCTGATGACCTTCGATGAGGTAGAAACCCTCTTCCACGAGTTCGGTCACGGCTTGCAACACATGCTGACCAAGATAGATTATCCCGGAGCATCAGGGATTAATAATGTGGAATGGGATGCGGTAGAACTGCCCAGTCAGTTCATGGAAAACTGGTGTTACGATCGACCCACGTTGATGGGCATGGCAAGACATTACGAGACTGGGGAGCCACTGCCAGAGCATTATTACCAGAAGTTGCTAGCTGCCCGCCATTATATGAGCGGCAGCACCATGTTGCGGCAGTTACACTTTGGCTTTGTCGATCTAGAACTGCATCACCGCTATCAACCGGGTGGCGATGAAACCCCGCCAGATGTGCGCCACCGCATTGCCAAAACAACGACAATTTTATCTCCCTTGCCAGAAGATGCCTTTTTGTGTGCGTTTACTCATATCTTTGGTGGTGGCTATGCCGCAGGATATTACAGTTACAAATGGGCCGAAGTCCTAAGTGCGGATGCCTTTGCCGCCTTTGAGGAAGCTGGCTTAGACAACGAAGAAGCGATCGCAGCTATTGGCAAGCGCTACCGGGATACAGTCCTAGCGTTAGGCGGCGGGTTACATCCCATGGAAGTATTCAAAGCCTTCCGGGGTCGCGAACCGAAGACCGAACCTTTACTCAGACACAGTGGGTTAGGGAATGGGGAATAGGGAATAGGGAATGGGGAATAGGGAATGGGAGCTGGGAGAGCCAATTACCCATTCCCAATTACCAATTACCCTGACGGGGCGACAACTATTTGAAGGGTTATTGCTGGGATGCGATCGCATCCTTTGGCGACTCCTGAAAACAAAATCTGCGGCTAAGGTAGTAACAAGGCTTCATGAATACCCTAGAGGGCGTGTGCAGGTAGAGATACAGAGATGAGCGGAAGTGGAGGCGGTGGTGGATACGAATATCAAGCGCGGGCAGCAGCTTATATTAATGCACATATATTGGCTCAACAACCGTTAGGCTGGCTCCTCGAACACTCAACTCCTGATGTTCCTATTGCTGTGGTAGAAGAAACCAACGGACCTGGAGATGACATTAATATCACGCTTGAGGATGGTGCAGTTATAGAACTTCAAGCCAAGCATGGTTTGAAAAAGGATAAAGATTTTTGGGAGGCAATTGTAAAGCTAGCTAATGGACTCAGACAGCAACCATCGCTGTATGGCATTTTGCTGACTGACTCAACAGCAAGCGGAACCATTAAAGATAAACTGCGCCAAGACCTGAAGCGACTGGGACAAGGACGAACAGACGATCTCAAGAAAATAACCCAGGAAGTTATAGATAAGCTTAACGCAGAAGACATTCGAAATACTACGACACTTTTCAGGCGTCTTCAGATTATTGTTATTGATCTTGACGATGATTCCCAAGGTGCGAAATCAGCGCAAATATTACTTTCACAAGTCATAAACGACCAAAAGCAAGCTGGACAAGCTTGGAATACCTTAGTTAAGGATGGGTTCAGCCTGATTACAAATAGAGGGCGTCGCGATTCCGAAGGCTTAGCACGGCTATTGAGTAGACACCACATTCAGCTATCTGCGACAGGAGTAAATCTAGCTGTTGTTGCTGAACGTTACAGAGCATGGCTCAGGGAAACTACCACTCACTTCACCGTTCCTGGACTTGGCATAGAGCTACCTATTGAAACTGCTTGGATTCAGCTTCAAGCCTATGGAAGCTCTGAAACAGAAGAACGCGATCGCCCCAAGACAATAGAAGAGTGGCTTGCTTCTTACCATGAGTGGTCAAGATTAGCAGCGCGTCGTGAAGACCGTAGCAAAGCTTTTGATGCAGACTATATTGCGGAGTTCAATCGCCAGATTGTTGTTATAGGTGGACCTGGAGCTGGGAAAAGCACACTCTTGAGGCGCGTCGCCCATCGTCTAGCTGGTTTGGGAAAACGGGTTCTGTTGATTCGGCTTCCCCATGTTGCCAAGTATTTCGAGCAGGGGAAAACTTTTGAAGAAGCGATTCTGAAGGTTGCTGCTGATGGCTCTGGTATTGAAATAGACCAACTACAGCTCATACTCGCCAATCGTGACTATCTGTTAGCAGACGGGCTTGATGAATGCGATCCTCAACGAGCAACCATAGCGAACGCGCTATTTAGGTGGGTGGCAGGTCACTCTCATACCAGAGTTGTTGTAACTACTCGTCCTGTTGGTCATGATGCAGGGCTACTTCCTGGCTGGGAATATGCGGAACTCCTGCCACTCGATCCACAAGGAATTAGGAAGAATGCTCAGCAACTCATAGAAGCTAAGTTTACGGACAAAACTCAACTCGAAGAGCAGTTAGCTTTATTTGAACAGCGGCTAGAAACCAATAGAACAGCATCCCTTGCAGCACGAAATCCATTGCTGTTAGGATTTCTGGTCCAGTTATCAATCAACGGTATCGAGCTGGTGCAGCAACGTGCAGGGTTGTACGAAAGCATCATTGAGCTAGTCTACAATCAATCTTTACCTGATAGAGAATCAAAAACTGATCTTGATGCTCCAGTTGCTTTTCGCGTTATCGAGACGATTGGCTGGATTCTTCAGACTACACCAGGAATTCCCGAACGCAAACTGGTTGAATTGCTAGGTCAAGAACTGGCTAATGAACTAGATCTCAAACCATTAGCTGCACAAAGAGAAGCTCAAAAAGGACTTGAGTTTTGGGAAGAGCGGCGTATCATCGAACGCCTTAGCGTAGGACATCAAAATGCAGTTACTTTTGTACATCCATCGTTAGGAGAGTATGCAGCAGGGCGGTATGCCTCTCGTCTAAGTGAAAAGGAAGTACACCAGTGGTTAGCTCGTGTCAGACGGCAACCAAAGTGGAGGGAATCGATACTCTTTTGTGCTGGTGCAGGTGCGGCTGAACGAATTAGCACCCAGTTGCTTGAGCTTGACAATCCAGAGGAACCGACTTCAACTGAGGCTGTACTAGCTGCCGCCGCTCTGGCGGAAACTACTGAACCACCACTTAAACTTATGGAGGCAGTAGCCAATCAGATTCTACCGCGACTAAAATCACCCATTCCTGACGTAGTTTTTGAAGCTGCCCAAGCACTCTTAGCACTTGCAGATTTGGCTCCAAACATTATTGGAACTATTGCACAATCCTTGTTTAAGCAGGCTCAGTCATGGACTCGATTAGCTGCGACTATGCTTGCATTGGCATGTGGAGAGGATTACGTAGATTTAGACATCTTGAAAGAGGTACTTGACAACATTATTGCTGAACCAGCGCAAGCACCTGTACCATTCCTTAGTAAACCTAAGAAATCTAAGAGGTATGGAAGATTTGGATGGGAGTTTCAAAATCATGTTTTGCTTCAGGGTTTCCAACTACTCCTAAAGAAGCAGCCAGGTTTAGAAACGGCTAAACAAATTGAGCAAATAATCTCTACAGGAACTCTAAGCTTTGGTACTAGTAGCTCACTTAGGAATCTCCTAACAACTTATGTCTTAGAAAAACGAAAAAGTGAAGAGCAACAGGAAGATATAGAGGAATGGAAACTTCTCTGGTGCAAGCTGATCCGCCCTGATAAGCTTTTTGCTGAGTTTAATCCACGGAAGTTATTAACAGACTTGAGGCGGCGTGAACGGACAAGAGATGCTGATCGGGCAATTCTTGAGGCAGTTCTTCGGACTACAGATAGCATCCCAGTTTCGCAGGTTCTACCACCACAAGCGCTAGTTCATATTGGAGCTCTTATTGGAGGAATAGGTTGGGAGAACCTTTCTGTATCAGAGTGGGATGTTATGGGTCACCGCCACGATCTGAAAGCTGTAGACGCTGTGCTCAAGGGTATGATTGCGGTACTAGAGATTGATCCTCAAAGAGTAGCGACAGAGGCAGCATCGGTTCTAGAGGATATCAAACGCACCGATTCCTATGATTTAGATGCCATCGAAGTCGCATTACAAACAAAAGAAAACATAGAAAATAAGTCTCAAGGTTTTGCATGGGCTTTAGAGCAAATCGAAAAGCTCCTCGAAGAGTCTAAGGGAGGTAGCCTTTTTGGGAAAATTCCCCAAGTCCCCGTCAAGTTTCGATGGCAGCGTGCTAGAGAAGTTGATCTTTCTCCAAAGGACTTGGTACGTGCCCTCGATCATCCTTCTGAAATTATTGTGAGAAGTGCAGCGCTACTGTTGGCAAATGGAGCCAGAGGGAATGAAGTTGCTCCAGTAGAATCACTGCGTATATTTAAGAGCAAGCTGATTGAACTATTTGATTCTCCATATACTGAGATCCGAGAAATTATGGTGCGGGCTTTGGCAAGTGCTGATTGGCTTGACCGAGAAGAAGCTATCATTTTGGCACAGAAGGCATTACAAGATAATGATCTTGCCGTTCGTGACCAAGCCGTTGAAACCTTACGGATTCTTGAAAGCCAGTAATGCGGAAATTCCAGTACAGTCATAGGCGAGCGCACTGGGGTTGCAGAGCAATATTACCCTTCGTTACGTTAATCATCGCTAAGATTTACCCGAAGGTCGGCAGCGATGTCACAGCTAGCGCAACGGATGCTGTGAAAGATTTTTCCACTCTTGGGAGATGGATGTCAAAAAGCTCAGGTATCGTAGTAATTGATGCTGGCTACAGCAATAACACAACATTTCTGCTGGAGCTGGAAAAACGGCAACTTAATTAGTCAGAGGGATTAGCCAAAAACCGCAAAGTCAGAATTGATATGATGTCCGGCAAATCACCCATAATAAAACCTGCCGCAGGGCGGGTTTTGACTTAAGCCATATCTGCGGATCGCACAATATTGGTCGCTAAACCCGCCCCTACAGATATTATGGGTGTTTAACGGGACTTAAACAAATTTC
>DNXU01000177.1:0-232 GCA_003505715.1 Cyanobacteria bacterium UBA8803
GAGGGGTGAGGGATGAGGGGTGATACTTAGTTGCGGCTTATATTAATAGATAGCTAGAGCTGGGGGAGAGAAACTACTATCTTGTATAAGCATAATACATTTGTTCTATTCTAGGGATGAATAATGCAGTCAGTGGTGCTATAGGCTAACCTGTCTTTATCCGAACTCATCAGCTGTTATGAATCTGAGGGCGAGACAAGGCAGGGTCAGACGGACTAGTTTGGCAATCGTT
>DNXU01000177.1:242-6394 GCA_003505715.1 Cyanobacteria bacterium UBA8803
TTTTTGATCGGTAGTTTGGGTTTTTACGCTGCACTTAGGTGGTTGGGATATGTTCCCGCTTTGCCTGAACTTCTCACTATCGTCTGCTTCAATAACTGTAGCGATCGCACTCCTTTACATATCCCACCCACAGGTAACCAGCTTTTAAACTACAACCGCTCAATTTCAGAGCTTCTCAGTGTCTCCACCATAGACAAGCGCCAGCTATCCCTTCTTATCGAGAAATCACGGTACAGGCTTACCTTGTATTACGGCCAACAGCCGCTTAAATCCTATCCTGTGGTTTTTGGCAGCAATCCGGTGGATGATAAGTTGAAAGAAGGAGACAAAAGAACGCCAGAAGGACTTTTTAAAATCCAAGATCTGTATCCCCATCCCACTTGGTCAAAGTTTCTCTGGCTTGACTATCCCACTCGAGAGTCTTGGCAAAAACACTTTCAAGCCAAGATCGCAGGCAAGATTCATTGGCGCGATCGCATTGGTGGCGAGATTGGGATTCACGGTGTACCAAAGGGTGCCGACTCTCTGATCAACGAACAGTCGAATTGGACTTGGGGATGTATTTCCCTCAAAAATAAAGATGTTGACGAATTGTATCGAGTTGTTCAACAAGGTACGGAAGTAGAAATCCTGCCCTGAACTACTACAGCACGGCAGAAATAACCCCCCATTTCAAAAAGGGTAACAATTTAGTATCAATTGTTACTCTTTTAATTTCCTGTATCTAACCCATCCTAAATATTTGAATTAATTATTTAATAAAGAGCAAAATTATAACAATAATCTTAAGCACCTGCCTGTAGGTTGCAATGAGCCTTATAATTGCGCATTTTTAATAAAATTTGCCGCTCCCCTAATTGTCTTTTTTAAAGATATGATAAAGTTTCAATTTAAGTTATTGATTATTTATCCTAGTTTGATCTATAAAAGGCGGTAGACCGTGGGAGAACTCCCTTGCCGAACAGCCCCTTAGTTCAAAGGCTGAAATTGATGAATAACAAAGATGAACGAACGCAGCATGATCGGGTTTTGTTGAGAATTATTAAGTGCGTTTAAGAATTGACCAGTAAAAACAACTAAACCAATAGCTGAAATCAAGTTGAAGCTTGCTTAGTTTTGGCAATCTTCAATATTCAGAAAGCTAGCTGAAGGAAGGCTAAAGTTTCCGATTACGCAATCTCAGAATAAGAAGAATCCTTATCTTAAGATTGTAGCAATTGAGTTACGAGATTGAATTGATATCCGCCTAGCTATTTAGCCCTTCCTAAGTTGAATCGCCTAACTGAGTGATTAGGAGGATGATCTAATGTGTCTGTTATTCAGAGTGTAAACCTTTACCTAACACGCCAAGCCCAAGGATGGGGGCGCTATTGCCTAGAACAGTTCATTTTTGTCTTAGTGGGCTGGATTCCTACAATTATTGGCATCGGCTTACGCGGTCTGCTCTATCGCTTGATTCTGCATATGGATGGGATAGCAGCTATAGAGGATGGCGTGCGCTTGCGGATGAGCAACAACATTAAATTGGGTAATGGCGTTTATCTAGATCGAGGTGTTTATTTACACGCCTGCCCTCCGGGGATCGCAATTGGTGCGGACACTCTGGTTATGCATGGAGCAGTTCTCCACGTCTACAATTTTCGGAACCTGCCCCACTCCGGTATCAAAATTGGCAGTCAAAGTTTGATTGGGGAATATACCGTAATTCGAGGTCAAGGGGGGGTGGAAATTGGCGATCGCGTATATACATCTCCTTTCACTCAAATTCTGGCTGTCAACCACGTCTTTGATGACCCATCCCGCTCATTTGTCGAACAAGGAATTACGGCGGAGGGAATTGCGATTGAGGACGACGTTTGGTTAGGGGCTGGGGCAATTATTACAGACGGCGTGCGTGTAGGTAAAGGAGCCGTGGTGGCTGCGGGTGCTGTGGTAACTAAAGATGTACCCCCCCATACAGTTGTTGCTGGAGTTCCTGCCCGACCTATCAAAAAAATTGAGAAAAGCATAACGGGCAAACAGAAGCAAATTTTCTACTAAGACCACTAGGGAGATCTGCCATGACTACACTCTCAGTTGTGATTCCGGCTTATAACGAGGAAGACGGTATTAGGGATATTGTCCACCGCGTTTTAGCGATTAAGGAAGACCTAGAAAGAGTTGGAGTTAATAATCTAGAACTTATCGTTGTTAACGATTGTTCCCATGACAAAACCGCCGAGATTGTCAGCCTCATAGAAGGGGTAAAACTGGTGAACCATGCCCGCAATAAAGGATATGGTGCCGCACTCAAAACTGGATTTTCCCAGGCGCAAGGGGAACTAATTGGTTTTCTGGATGCCGATGGGACTTATCCCCCAGAATATTTTCCTCAGTTGTGTCAAGTTGTGCTTAATGGGGCTGAGTTAGCGATCGGTTCGCGCATGGCAGGTGCCAAGAGCCAAATGCCCTTGACTCGACGGATTGGTAATATATTTTTTGCTAGCCTGCTGAGCCTGGTGGGTAGACATCAGATTACTGATAGCGCTAGTGGGATGCGTGTGTTTAAACGCGAAATCCTGGAGCGAATTTACCCACTGCCCGATGGCTTAAACCTGACCCCGATTATGAGTACGCGAGCCATTCACGAACATATTGAAATGGCTGAAGTACCCATTCCTTACAGCGAAAGGTTGGGACGTTCTAAGCTAAGTGTGGTGCGGGATGGGACAATTTTTTTGCGCTCGATCATTTGGACAGCATTAGCCTATAACCCAGTCCGCATCTTTGGGATCGTTGGGTTGGTCTTGGTTGGGCTGTCGCTGGCAATTGGTTTAGAAGTGGTACTGGCTCGGTTGAGCGGAATTGCCTACTTAGGAGCTTGGGAAGTCGCTACGCTTTTTGTAGGTCTGGTTGCAGGTTTAACTGGTCTGAACATCTTCGTCTTAGGTGTTACCTTCAATTACTTGGTAGCACTGCTTAATAAACGGCCCATTCGTCAGGGTTTATTTGGTTTTAGGTTATTTAACCCACCCTTAGATCAACATTTTGGCTGGATGGGAGCCTTAACACTGGTGGCTGGCTTGGTTTTGGGAAGCATTAGTCTGGGGCTAGGCGTGAATGGTTGGGAAATTGAACGCCTCTGGCTGTACCTGTTGGCGAGTGCCATGCTCATTCTTGTAGGTATGGAGCTGGCAATCGATTGGATTATTTTGCGCGTACTGGATGAGTTGAGCCAGCGCGAAATTCTTGCCCAAGAGGATCTGGGTCTAACACAGAGGCCAGAGAACCCGAATGTCAGCCTCACGCAAACAGATATAGAGGTTGCCTAATTAAGCCTAATTAAATCGATCGGGTTGGTTAAGTAATCCACAACTTTATTAAAAAGGAAGAACATGAATAGGGCAACAAGAGATTTTATTCGAGAAAATCGAGGGAGCCGAGCTGCATTGAAGGTGCCAATGGCTAACTTTCCCAATGCAGACGATATCGTGCAAGAAGGTTTGCTGCAAGATTCTCAATTAGGAGATCGGGTTGACATTATGTTAGTCAACCCGCCCACACCGGATGGGGGGATCTGGATTCGCACCCAACATCGAGTCGGGAGGCGATCGCGAGAGAATATGGTGTGGCCTCAAGTCTCGCTGGCGCAATTGGCAGCCCTACTTTACCCAGACTACAGCGTGAAGGTGGTAGATGCCAATGCTGAACGCATGGGTTGGGCAGAGTTTACGGCGTTACTGGATAAGTACAAGCCCCGCTACTATCTGACGCAGGTGAGTGCGCCGACCTTAGAAAATGATATGTATGGCGCGTTTCTAGCTCACGCCCGGGGGGCACGCACTATTGCCTTTGGCACTCATGTCACGCCGATGCCGATCCAAACCATGCGTCCCTACCCCAGTTTGGACTTTATTTTGGTGGGTGAGCCGGAGTTAACGCTGCGTGACTTATTAGATTGTTTAGAAGGAAAGATCGAGCAGCGATCGCCTGAAATTAAGAAAATTTTTGACAAACACGATCTGGGGTATAAGCCAGCCATTGGGGAAGATGGTGAAGTTAACCTAAGTGGGATTAAGGGACTGGTATGGCGGCGGGATGACGAGATTGTCATTAATGCCACCCGACCTTTTATCCACGACTTAGATGACCTGCCTTTACCCCGGCATGAGGTACTACCCTTACAGAAGTATCGGATGCCCTTGATTAAGGGGGCATTTACCTTCATTGTGACCAGCCGAGGTTGTCCGGCGGCTTGCACCTACTGCATCAAACATGTCAACTATCAGTTCAGTGCGCGAGTGCGATCGCCAGAAAACATCATGGCTGAGTTATGGCAGCTCAAACAGCTGGGCATTAACAATATTCACATGTATGCTGACCTATTTACCGTCAACCGGGATCAGGTGGTGGGTTTGTGCAAGCTGATGATTGAAGAACGTATCAATCTGAAGTGGACTTGCAACAGTCGGGTTGATTACGTTGATAAAGAAATGCTCGATCTGATGGCGCAGGCTGGTTGTTGGTTGATTTCCTGGGGACTCGAAAGTGGTAACGAACAGATCCTCAAACATGCTCGTAAAGGGGTTTATCCAGACCTAGCCATGAGGTCATTAATGTGTGCGAGAAAAGCCGGGATCAAAAATTGGGGCTACTTTATTATTGGTTTGCCTGGTGAAACCGAAGCGACAATTCGCCAAACGATTAACTTTTCTAAGAAACTCCCCCTAGATATTGCCTTGTTCCATGTTGCCGCGCCTTATCCCGGTACGCCCTTCTTCTTTGAGGTGGTAGAAAATGGTTGGTTCCGTCCCGGCACTCGCTGGGAACAAGTAGATATGGACAAGGGTACTGTCCTCGATTATCCGGACTTACCTGCTGAGCGTTTGCTCTACTGGCAAAAACGAGCATTCCGCGAATGGGCCTTTCGTCCCGGACCGATTCTAACTTATTTGAAGATGCTCACTTCCGATTTATCAACCCTCAAGTCAGCTATTAATGTTGGGTTGCAGCATCTGAGTTGGTCGTCGAGTCATTAAGATTCTGCAATAGGGGGATCTCCCGTAGTTGTGGTGGAAAACTACATTTTTTTTGGGTAATTGGTAATTGGTAATTCTTTGCCCAGTCAGCGTTTGGCTTTATTAATGAGTTTTTCTTACCACCCTATTTACGGGAGATCCAATCTGAAATCTAGAGTATCTTTTTATCAAGCCATGCTGAACAAAAGCAAAGCCTTACTTTATTATCTTAGCCAAGGCAATCCCAAGGTTTTTGGCATCATATTTATATCAGCAGTTTTTGTTACTATTGCCAGACTTTTAGCCCCCATAGAACTAAGTTGGGACCCAGCTGTACAGTTAGACGCAGCCCATCGCCTAGTTCAAGGATTCGGGTTAACTAGCACGGTTTTCCCTGTTCCTGAGGATATCGCTAAAATTCCTCCTAATCTAATTCAGTCTCCCACTCCTCAATATCTAACTTCATTTCCGCCAGGATTTTCTATTTTAGTCGCTAGCTTGCTATTTTTAGGAATCTCGCTAGCCTCATCTTTAAAAATAATTTACAGTATTACCACTCTCCTGGGTTGGTTTGCCTGGTCAATTATTGGCAGCCATTGCTTATTAAAGCCAATTCAATTAGGGTCAATATTGTTTCCAGCTCAACTTTTATTAGCTGCCATTCTGCCTTTATTTTATACACCGGGATGGGTGGGAACAGATATATTCCTGTGGGCCGCTCTTCCGTTTATGATTTTGCTGCTGTTCAAGTCAAACCCTAGAGATAAGATCCCACAACAACAGGATGAAGATGATTCTTACCCTAATCACTCATCCCATTTCCCTTTCTTCAAGTCAGAATTCAAAGGTTCCTTAAAACTTTCCTATGTAGTTGCTGCTGGATTAATATTCGGGTTTCAGTTCTCCCTGCGCTACGCCGTCCTTTTTTTTAGCATTGCTGCCTTTTTAATATTATTTCAGGTTCACTTTCCTCATATTAAAAATGTCGTCAAAAGTTATTTAGTATTTCTCCTTAGTTCAGTATTCTTTATTGTCCCTGTAGCTGTCTATATTAAGTTGGCAAATGCCTATAACGGCAAGAGTGGGTTGCCCCAAGTGTCTTTTGAATCTCAGTATTCAGGATTTTTCAATACTATTGAAAAACTTGTACACTCA
>DNXU01000177.1:6417-9819 GCA_003505715.1 Cyanobacteria bacterium UBA8803
GGACTGCCCATACAAACCAAGTTAGCTTACCAGATAGATCCTAAGCCTAGTATATATTTCATCGGTACATTCTTTCTGGTATTCACCTTGACCCTGCCTTTAATAGTTTTTTATAGAAATAAGCAAGCCACCATTGAGAGCATAAAAGGTGATATAGGATTGAGTCTTGCTTTTGTTCCTCTTACTTTAGTGTTATTTTTAATCGCTACCAATTTTGCAGGTCAGTATGACTTCCTGGGAACACCCAGATACTACGTACCAGTTTTTTTGCCGACTCTATTTGTATCTTATCAACTCGCAGTTAGTAAATTTCAGAGATTATATCGAGTTATAAAAATATATTTAAAAATATTTATTATTTTATTTTTGCTTTATAATTTAGTTTTAAGCCCCTTAGGCTGGAGTCCAGGTAACTCTATAGTTTTTCAAGGGATTAGAGAGCGAGTAGCGACAGATATTTTACAGAATTATTTGAAATTTAGGGCAGATTATCGATATCCAAGTAATCAAGTAATTACCCTTCATGACGAAACCTCAGATAAAGTAAGGGAACTCCATAAAAAGTATCCAGAAGCACTGTTTTTTGTTCAAGAATATCCCTTTTATATCTATGACGGTTATCCAGGGCTGCGAGTGATTCCTATGGATGAATTTTGGCAGAAAGCTTATGTAGATCGAGCGGTAAAAGTGTTTTGGATCGTTGGGGAGAAGTGTCCGGCAGTTTGTACAGAACATGGTGGAACGGTTATTGAGCGGCTAGGGAATCAACCTGGTTTGAAACCTGTATTTGTTTCTTCTAAAGGAAATAAAGAATCAATGAAAATTCTAGAGTCAGATTTGCCGAGCGGATATAAATTTTGACCGTTTCGTACTGGAATTAAGGAATTGGAAAATGTATCAAACTCAACCCAAAATTTTAGTGACAGGTGGGGCAGGCTTTATTGGTTCTCACGCTGTCCTCGCCCTGAAACAAGCTGGCTACGATGTAATCATTTTGGACAATTTGATATACGGACATCGGGATATTGTTGAAAACGAATTACAGGTCGAAATGATTATCGGTGATATTCGCGATCGCAATTTACTCAACCGCTTGTTTAAAACTCATCAAATCGATGCCGTAATGCATTTTGCTGCTTATGCCTATGTGGGCGAATCAGTTTTCGATCCCAACAAGTACTATGACAATAACGTGGTCGGAACGCTGACGCTTTTAGACGCGATGCTCAGAGCATCGGTCAAAAAGATTGTATTTTCTTCGACTTGCGCTATTTACGGCGTACCCCAAGATCTGCCGATCTGTGAAGATTCCCCTCACAATCCCATCAATCCCTACGGGGCAAGCAAGTTGACAGTGGAGCGCATTCTCTCAGATTTCCATGCAGCCTATGAGTTAAATTCTGTATGCTTGCGCTATTTCAATGCAGCAGGGGCGAGTCCGACGGGATACTTGGGCGAGGATCACACACCAGAAACCCACCTCATCCCCTTGGTGCTGCTCACAGCTTTGGGCAAACATGAATTTGTCCCCATTTTCGGCACGGATTATCTGACTTCGGATGGCACCTGCATTCGCGACTACATTCACGTTTGCGATCTTGCCTCTGCTCATGTCTTGGCTTTGGAATATTTATTGCAAGGCGGCAAGATAGAGGTGTTTAACTTAGGCAATGGCAACGGTTTTTCCATTAAAGAGATTATTAACACTGCTACGGCAGTGACTGGACACACCATCAAAACCGTTGATTATGCACGCCGTCCTGGCGATCCTCCGATTTTAGTAGGCAGTGCTGAAAAAGCGAAAAGAATTTTAGGTTGGCATCCCCAGTACCCAAATCTTAAAGAAATTGTAGCTCATGCTTGGCAGTGGCATCAGCGGCGTCAAGGAAGTAGTTTTTTAACCAAGTTACCCAATCCCACAAAACATTACGAGAGATCTTACGCAGCGCTAGCACAGCAAGTTGGTAGATAGAGCAAAGGAGCGATCGCACATCCTTTATATCCATTACCAAAGCATATCCTCTATCTGTAGGGTGCGTTACGCGCAAGCTAACGCACCATTAACAATGAAAGCAACTCAAATGATATTGTAGCTTGAACCATATATTAAAATAGCGACTCGCCCCTAGAGAAATGGGCTAGCCTAACTTTGCTGCAAATGCCAGGAGCAAAACTAAACCTTGAGTTACGATAACGCCTGCAAGTACCTAGCCGAAAAATACCCTGCCGCCTTTACCAACTGGTTACTAGGAGTTCCATCTCCTGATATTGAAGTCCTCAAAACCGAATTAACCAACGAACCAATCCGTGCTGATGCCATCACCTTTCTGCGCACTGCTAATCAAATTCTACATATAGAATTCCAAACCCTACCCTATTCTGAAACACCCCTACCACTGAGAATGCTCGACTACTCAGTCAGATTAAAGCGGCAATACCGGTGTGATGTTGTGCAAGTTATCATATTTCTACAAGCCACCGCCTCCGAGATGGCCTTCACCCAAGAGTATCGAGACAGAACCACCTCCCACCGCTATCAAGTAATCCGGTTGTGGGAACAAGACCCAGCCTTATTTCTGAGCGTACCAGGACTTTTACCCCTAGCCACTTTAACCCAAACTGACAATCCTCAAGCCTTGCTCATGCAAGTAGCCACACAAATCGCTACAATCCCTGACAGGGAGCAGCAGCAAACAATAGCTAGCTGCACTCAGATTTTTGCCGGATTAAGGTTTGAAAAAGATATCATTCGCCAACTATTTAGAGAGGAAATGATGCAAGGGTCTGTAATTTATCAAGATATTCTCCAGCAAGGTAGGGAACAAGAAGCGCGTTCGCTAATAGAACGCCAACTTAAATGGCGGCTAGGAAAGCTTGAACCATCGTTAATGGCACGGGTACGCAGTTTATCCATCGCTCTACTAGAAGTATTAGGAGTAGCATTATTAGATTTTTCCGAAGTTACGGATTTAGTAGATTGGTTAAAACGAAACGATCCCAGAGAAGCTCAAGCCACTTTGGTGACACGCCAGTTAACCCGACGGTTTGGTCAAGTCAAGCCAGCTCTTTTTGAGCGAGTTTACCAATTATCAATCGAGCAGTTAGAGTCGTTAGGAGAAGCCTTATTAGATTTTTCGGAAGTAGAGAACTTAGTCACTTGGCTAGAGCAGCAAGAGGGTTCCCCTCAATAAATATTCCGTTCATCAGGACAAGTCGAGTATTTACTTGAGCGGAGTAGGGTCTCGTTACCAAGGACTTAACCTACAAATTAGTAGCGATCGCATATCCTGCCTATCCCTTACATCCTCCTGCCCAATCCCCTGCCACAGCACATCCTCTATCTGTAGTTACGCCCAAGCTAACGCACCATTACCGATGATAAAATAGCGACTCGCCCCTAGA
>DNXU01000177.1:9879-24585 GCA_003505715.1 Cyanobacteria bacterium UBA8803
TGATAGGCTGCAACGCTTTGTACGACAAGCTCAGAAACCCCATTCACCGTAAGCACAAGCGGTGAACCCGTTTTCTTGAGTTGCTGCACAAACTCAGTGGTGTTCCGTTTGAAGTTTGAGAGTGAGTTAATATCGCGGCTTAAGTCAAGCATCACTAGAGAACACTAAATATGATGTATATATGATGCTCTTTTCAGTTCAGTTTGGCAATCAAATACAAAATACCTGGTGTTAATCATTACCCAGAAGCTTATAGTTAACATTAAAATAAAAACTATTATCCTGAATATTATTCCCGCTCTCCCTAATCTGATGATTGCTGCTGGTAAGCTAAATATACCGCTTCTAGAAATACATTAGCGCTAACCTTTGGCGGTACTGTTTCCAGCGCAATAACTTCTTTAACCCGATCGGCTAATTTGCGGCTCAACTCAGTTCTGGCATTAGCTGTCATCCCACCGCGCCGTTGCAAATACTCTCGAATTACGGCAAAGTCATCTGGTAGCAAGCGGGATAAATCGGCATTTTCCAGCAGCAGTTCTGCTAAGGGTTGTGCTTGGTCAGACATGGGAAAGCTAGCAGCAGTAACAGGTTGTTCTTCTTGAATCACAAGAGTGCCAGCTACCCAATCACCCAATCGCTTCTCTCTTTTACCCAATACGATGAAAAATACTCCCAGAAACAATAAATCGTCAACAGGTCGCAGTAATGCCCGCAGAGTCGCTTGCTGTAATCTAAGAGGGCGGCCATCATCCCGAATTACCCGAATTTTGACATAGCGCTTACCAGGAGTTTGGCCCTGCCATAGGGTTTCAAAAAAGACGAAGTAACCAACATTTAGAGCAAAGCCGATTAATAGCTGGATTGAGAGTAGCCATAGTTGTAACTTGCTATCGCTGCCTACCCAACTTTCAATAACGTCGCTCAGCTGAATAGACAAAAACGCCCAAGCAACCAGGAAAACAATCCAAATTAATGCCCAGACGATATAGTCAATCAATAAGGCATAGGCTCGATTGCCAATTCCGGCTAGAGTGAATTCCAATTCAACGCTTTCTGGAGTTTGGAGGGTGATTCGGTTAAAAAATCGCATGGCCGTTGAGCAGAGCTTGAGCGTTAATGATATAAGCTTAGCTATTGCGGACTTGAATCGCGTAGCTGTAAATCTAGACCCTCTCTACGAGCGCGGAGGTCATAATACATAACAGCTTTGATGGTTTGCCAAAAAGGGAGAATCACTACGCCACTGGCTAACCCTAAAGCATATCCTATAATAAATAATAAGATTTGATACTCGATTGATAGGGTAGATATGGGATTGTTGCCGATGAGAATACCCTGAATTCCACTGACGGCAATCTGAACAATAATATAAATAGGAAGGGTAACCAAGAAGGCTACGGTTAAAATCAGAAAAATACGGCCAACATAACCTTTTGTTAAAATCCAGCTACGTCCTATGGATTGAGTTGCATTGATTTCTTCCTCAATTGCTAGGGGCACTTCAATCATACAAAGACGAGTAAAGAAACGAATTAAAAAACTCAGAGCTATAGCGAAAGCAATAATCAAAATTAATGATCCAATGATAATTGCAAAGGGATTATTTTGAGTTGCAGCAACAATGACAGCAAAGATAATTCCCAACACAAACATGGCCACATAAAATCCAATTACTGCTCCCATGCTAATTAGGAAATAAAGAAGATAGGTTCGTAAAAAGAATCCTACTTTAGGATCGACATGACGACGAGCCTCTCTGAGGCTTTCAGGTTTATCAACTAATTCACAGAAGGCTAATCGCGAGATTAGTGCCGAATTAGCCATGTATTTAGCAAAGCTATAAAAAAACAGAGGTAACCCTAATACAATGAGTAACAAAATAGTAGAAAAATTTATCTGCTGGGATAGGATCAGCAGAAAAACGAGCGGAATGAGCAACAAGAAGGGCAGCAGTGACCACAACGTTGCTCTCAAAGCCAAACCGAAATATCGTTTAAAATGATCGCGATACAATCGCAAACCAGCACTAACAACATTACCAACACTGAGAGACCCAATAGGTTGGCGAACGCTCGGATTAGACATGGCTAAACTGCTCCGGTTGCTTGATGTGCCCAGGTTAAACTGATTTTAGGCTAGAGATAGCAGAATCTCTAGGAAATTTTATGAATATTCAACGTTGGATTGCGCGACGGGAACCAAACTGGCAGCGATTAGATGCCCTGTTGAGGCAAGTAGAAAAAAAAGGACTCAAGTCGCTATCAGCCTTGGAAATTAGGGAACTGGCTAGTTTATATCGATCGGTTTCGGCAGATTTGGCTCGTGCCCGAACTAACCAAGTCGGGCATATTCTAGTGCAAGAGTTGCAAAGGCTAACCTCTCGTGGCTACAACCAGATTTATCAAGGTTCCCGTCGCCAAGAATGGCAAGCAGTTTGGGATTTTTGTCGGTGGGGTTTTCCTGCTACAGTACAGCGAACGTGGGGTTACACGACGGTAGCAACCGCAATTTTTCTGCTCGCGGCACTGATTGCCTGGTGGTATGCTTGGCAAGACCCAGTATTTATTTCCCTCATTGCACCACCTTGGTTAATCGAGCAAGTGCGCGATAAAGGGGAATTATGGATGGGGTCGATTGTGGGTATTGAACCCCTAGCCTCTAGTAATATTACGATCAACAACATCCAGGTGTGTTTTGGTGCAGTAGCAGGTGGCATAACCGCTGGTGTTTATACGGTATTTATCCTGGCCTTCAACGGACTGCACATTGGCGCGATCGCAACTTTAGTAGGTCAAAATAATTTGGCTTACCCTTTCTGGGCGTTTGTATTCCCCCACGGTTCCCTAGAGCTACCTGCCATCTTCTTAGCAGGTGGTGCTGGTTTACTCATCGGCAGAGCCATTCTATTTCCGGGTAGTTATAGTCGTGGGGATGCTATTAAATTTTATGGTTCCCAAGCCGCTCAGTTGGTTTTTGGGATTGTGCCGATGCTAACTATCGCTGGTACGATTGAAGGGTTTTTCTCCCCCAGTCCGGTAGTACCAGAACCCCTCAAGTATCTAGTTGGCATAGCATTGTTTACCAGTCTCGTCATGTATTGCAGCCGCCAAGAGACCAAATCTCTATGATTTCTTAAGGGAGCGTACTTCCTCTAATAAACTTCACCCAAGTGGGTGATTTCAAAAGGTCGATACTTTATGATAAGACAAGAATATGTAGGAAAAAAAGTAAAAACTAAACTTAATCCTTATTCACAATTTTTCAGCTTCCTAGAGGTACTTGAAATGTTCGTATCCTCATTGATAGCTCTAATTCTCGCCTCAGTCGCGGTTTATATCAGCCTCAAGACTAAGGAAGAAATACAATTAGTAGCCGCTGTCCTAACAGCCTTAATCTGTCTGCTTTTCAGCCTTATGTTTGCGCCTTGGCCGATCAAGCTACTAGTTGTAGTGGCTGTATTAGTTAGCGGCAAACACCTTTCATCTATTATTGGCTGGTACATCTCATCCTCAATTGAATAATCGCTGAGGCTGAATCAAGTACTCGTTAGTATGCGATCGCCATATTTTTATCCCCTTTGAGAAGTCTTATATCAAGCCCGGTAGCACCTTTCCTTGTATAAAAAGGTTCGTAGTAACCAATAGAGCCTTGTCAACCACTCTTATTGGTTACTACAAACAATAACTAAAGAATGATTTTCATTCTTCCCCTGTTCCCTATTGTCAAGCCAGATTCAGAGCAGGCCAAGTGACTGCCCCCACAATTCCATCCGCTTCCATCCCCTTGGCTCGTTGAAAGGCAATTACAGCAGCTTTTGTTTTAGCACCAAAGACCCCATCTGTTGAGCCAGAATCGAATCCTTGTTTTTTTAGAAGCTGCTGGAGTTGCTTCACTTCAGGGCCAATAGAGCCTTCTTGGAGGGGGAGAAAAGGTTGTGAGGGTTGAGTGCGCCATCGTTGGGAGAACTCTTCCAAGGTGGCTTTTGAGAGTTTCCCCTGCAACCACTCAATGGCCTGAAGCTGGTGAGGTAAGCCGCGATAATACTTGTAGCTGTCTAGTAGCGCGATCGCTGAAATGGGTGATGGTGTTGGGGCAGAGGAACTGCTATCGGTCGGTTTTTCTTGGGATTTAGATACACGTTCGAGTACCTTCCAAGTACTTGACCCCACTAAGCCATCAGATGCCAAACCATGAAACTTCTGGAAAGAAATCACGGCATCTGTAGTGCCCGATCCAAAAATCCCGTCAACTGGACCTGGGTTAAAGCCTTGGGCTTTCAGAATTTGCTGGAGTTCTCTAACTTTAGGTCCGGTAGAGCCTTCCCTCAAGATCTCATCGTCTGAGGTGCCAAGCCGCTGGCGTACTTCGCGACGCAACCGAGGCAATTGATTGTACAGCCAGTCACCAGGGCATTGGGTTGGGGAAAAGTCGCGATGCCCTCTAATATTATCTGGATTGATATTAGTCGTAGAGCAAATCGAAGCGCATAAATCAACCAGACTATTCCACTGCTGAGCGTTCATCTGGTAGGTAGTGAAGGTGCCCTCGTTTTCAATGCCCGGTGACTCGTTGCCTTTATCGCTGCCAGCGTGAGCAGAACGGACGCAACGCCCCCTTTTAATCGCATTAAGAGTACCTTGTCTGCCCTCCAGCACAAAGCCGCCCGTAGTATTCAAAAAATTGTGGCCGGAATCTGCCCAACCAAAACCATCCATGTGGGCTTTTTGAACGCTTCTGGCAAAGGTTTTAGCTCCTGCTAACGTGCCTCTCGATACATCATTAGGGGGATTGGGAGATGCAGTATGGTGAATGACGATAAATTGCGGCCTAGTTTCGGCAGGCCAACTTTTCGGGGGTCTGGCTCCCCATTCTTTAGCAGAAATAACACTAGCAGTGAACGGCATGTTTATCGTTGCTCTCTAGTTGCGCTTGACTTCAATGCCGAAACCCCCTGGGGCATCGGCTAAAACTCGGCATGATTTTTTTATCGTAACGCTCATCCCCTTGACGGGGTGACAAGCTACTTGAAAAGTAGGCAGGGTGTGGGGTGTAGGGTGTAGGAAAAATTTACCAACACCCCACCCAATTCAAAACTCTACCCTACTTCTAAATTAGGAATAGTCACAGTAAAACTCGTGCCAACTCCAACTTCACTAGTCAGAGTGATACTACCACCATGTATGTCTGTGCAATTTTTGACCACGGTTAGCCCTAATCCCGAACCAGGAATGCTACTAATGTTTTCACCCCGGTGGAATGCTTCAAACAGATGAGGTTGGTCTTGAGGAGGTATGCCAATGCCCCGATCGCTAACTTTGAACGTAGTTGCTGCTGGTGTGCCAGTTAAGGCTAACTGCACTTCGCCTCCTTCAGGTGAATATTTAATGGCATTAGACAGTAAATTCATAAGAATATAACGTAAAAGCTGTGGGTCTAGGTAGGCGTTTTTACAGTCACCTTCGCTAGCAAACGTCAGTTGATGATGTTGGGTGGCATGGATCTGCATCTCTGCCATCAGCTGCTCGCAGAATTGCTCGATATCCAGCACTATCGGATTGAACTCCAGTCTCCCCGTTTCAGCTCGATTGATAGTCAGGATATCATCAAGCATTTGCCTCATCCGTTTAGCTGCCGATTCAATGCGGTAGAGATTTCTCAGCTTTTTATCCTCAGGCCATTCATCCCCGTAAAATTGCAGTAATTGCACAGAGGCTAAGATAGTACTCAACGGGGTGCGAAACTCATGGGATGCTAGAGAAAAGAAGCGGGTTCGGAGTTTAGAGAGTTCTTGCTCTCGTTCCAATTGCCGACGCATCACTTCGGCTTGCTTCCGCTCGGTGATGTCAATGCCGATGCTAATAATGTACTTGAGCGAGCCTTCAGCTGTGAGGAGAATTGTATTGTACCAAGCGATGGTTCGGCGATTTCCATCCCGCGTCACCCAGTAATTCTCATGCTCGTTGGGAAATTGACCAGATTGCAGTTCCTCAAAGATGGTCTTAAGGGGTTCGATGTCCTCTGGCATGAGAAATAAATCCCAGACATACTTACCCTTGACTTCATTAAACGAATACCCAGTTATTTGCTCGCAAGCCCGATTGAAGTGAACAATTCTGTCCTCGTGGTCGAAAACTACGATTAAGGCATTGGCAGCATTGAGAATGGCTGAGACAAAGTTGCGCTCTTCAAGTAACGCTAGCTCAGTTCGTTTGCGATCGCTAATATTTTGCGACATGGAAAGTCCGGCATAAACCTCTCCCTGCTTGTTGCGTAACGGTAGCAGATGCACTAAGTAAATTCTGCCCTGATGAGGAGATTCAAAAACTTGAGCCTGTCCCTCAAGTACTGCTCGATAATAGGGTTCGATCTGAACGGCTACATCAGATGGTAAGGTTTCCCAAATCGTTTTTCCTGCCAAACACTCATTGGTAAGACCCACTTCAGTTAACCCTGTCCCTTCTACCAGGGTATAGCGTAAATCTTTATCAAACAAGGCGACTGTACCGTTGGGAAAGTTGCGAGTGATAGTGCGGTACAGTTCTTCAGTTTTGTGGTTGGCTCGCACCAGCCGATAGTAAATCCAACCAAGCAGCAGCAAGCTGAAACTATTGGCGATCGCCACCAGCAGTATTGGATTTGCCCTATTATTGGCTGGAGTAGCTTGTGGCCAATTCCAATAAGAAAAGGCGATCGTGCTACCTAGCACCAGTAGTACCAACCCCAAGCCACCAATTATTATTTTTTGTTCGATAGACCCTTTCATAAGCGTTTTTGTCACCTCCGCATCTGCGGTCTATAGCATTAAGCCTAGGATTAGGAGGCTTTTGGCAAGCGAGCGGGGGTTTTTAATCTCCTTGTTCCGGTTTAAAATTAGGTTATCTACCTCTAATTTTCCTAATCTTGACAAGCCATATTTCTCTTTACCAAGGAATACAGCAAATGTCATAGTTCCATTTAAATGGGCATTAGCTCAGCGATTTGTTATGAGAATCTTATTAGTAGAAGATGATGTTCCGCTAGCGGAAGCCCTAGCGGAAGCCCTTGTCGATCAGCAATATGTTGTTGATGTTGTCCATGACGGGGAAGAAGGCTGGGATCAAATCCAAAGCATTGATTATGACTTAATTTTGTTAGATTTGATGCTGCCCAAGTTAGATGGTGTGAGTTTATGTCGGCGCACCCGCGCTCATGGCTATCGCAGCCCTATACTGATGATTACAGCTCGTGACACGAGTACCGATAAAGTTGATAGCCTAGATTCGGGAGCAGATGACTATGTTGTGAAGCCTGTCGATCTAGCCGAGTTATTGGCTCGGGTTAGAGCCTTGCTGCGGCGCGGGAGTACTTCAACATCACCAGTACTGGAGTGGGGTAGGCTACAGCTCAATCCTAGCACCTATGAAGTTACCTACAATCAACAAATCCTGCATCTAACGCCCAAAGAGTATTCGTTCTTAGAGCTTTTCCTACGGAACAGTCGGCGAGTACTCAACCGTAGCTTTATAATCGAACATTTGTGGTCTTTGGAAGACCCCCCTAGTGAAGATACGGTCAAGGCTCACATTAGAAGCTTGCGTCACAAACTTAGAGCCGTAGGCGCTCCGGATAATTTGATTGAGACGGTTCACAGCGTTGGTTATCGCCTCAAGCCGATTTCTTAATTTTTTCTTTATAAAAAACCATCCATCTTTTCCTGGGTCTTACCCAAATTTTTCACCTTTGGCCTGTACAGTCTACTATTGTGCCTAGGTTACGGCCAAATAATGTCTTGCCGACTTTGGGCATGTCTGTCTGTAACCTCGGTGTTCTGACTGGTGGCAGGACTGTTGTGATTCCATCGGGTAGCCTATCGATTTGAGGAAATGAACTATGTCTCAAACAATGTCCAAAACGATTGTGGACTTAGGACTACAGTTAGTCAATGAAGAAATTGACAATGCGTTGGAACTTTATCCAGATGACGCCTGTAAGAAAGTATTTGCACTTCCTGAACTGCGTCAAAAATTAGTTGACTATGTCATGGGAGGTATTCCAGATGCTTATCTTTCTGGGAATGTATCCAATCGACCTATCAAGACTAAATTTCCCTATCGTTCTTTGGAACTGCGTTTGCGGGTAGAGGAGTACGTGCATTGGGGAATTGAGTATATCCTTAAAACCCATGCCCACTTGCTGAACCAATCCTCCCAACCTCAAGCTCAACTCAGTTATATTCCTTGGGAATACAATAATTGTTTTGCCCCAGTCTTCTAGAAGGGTAGAGTTATCCACACCGAAGGTAAAGCTATAGCGGCCAACAAGAGGGTAAGCGCAGTTTTAGAGGGGAATTTATCCACCCTCTATCAAAACCAAGAACTCATGTTTTCATGATTTTGTGACATCTTCATTTCCATAATTCTCTGTTTATAAATTATCCAATTTATCAATCATGAACCAGGTTGTTTATCCTCGCTCTGCTGAGGCTAGCTCTCTCATTCTCTGCTGCTATGTTAACGGCACAACTAAGATTATGACAGCGAGAATTTCCAATATTCCCAATTGGTCTTTTGAACGAGTAATTTTTCCCAAAGAACGCTTATTATTTGAAGCACCCCCCACCGCCATCCTAGAAATTCATCGCAACACGGGCACTGGCACAACTCTATCGGATAAAATTCCCTGCAATTACCTAAAGGTTTGTCAAGGAAGTAACCAAGATCAAAAAATGCTAGCAGAAAAAATTGCTTAACTGACTATTGTTTGTAGTAACCAATAAGAGTGGTTGACAATAGAGCATTATCAACCACTCTTATTGGTTACTACAAACCTTTTTATACAAGGAAAGATGCTACCGGACATTATATCACCAATCACCAACCACCCATCACCCATCACCCATCACCCATCACCCATTAGCTAATTAGTTTAAAAACATCAGCATAAATAGCATTAGACTCGATTTTTCTGATGGGGTCAGCCGAATCATAAACTACTAACACAGCATCTGGCTGCCCCAAACAGGGAAATAAAGTTAATCCTTCAGCATGATCAGCTCCCAAGATAAACGGGAGGTCAAATAAAACTTGCAAATCTCCCGATTCGGTATCGGACATACTATCTCCACAATGCTCTAAGACTCGCTTGAGACGGAACACTCGCATTGCTCCCTCTAGATGCATTGTTGGGCCAGCTAGAATGAGTAAATCGTCGCCATGCAGGCAGAGTTCCCTTACCCCTAAGCCATTCAAGTCAAGGAAATGCTTGTTATAAAGCCTCCCCTGGGTTCCCATCTCTTTGAGAGTTAAGACTCCTGGCTCGGTTTGAGCAACTTCTATTTCTAAAATAATCGCCCAGCCGCGCAACACAGGGCCTCGGAATCCTAAGAAAACTCGGTCTCCATGCACCGCTAATCCTTCAATATCTAATCCATTTTCTTTGCTAGGCAGGGGAAAGGTAATAAACGGGCCTAAGTGGCTGTCTTCTTTCAGGGCTTCTATAAGAATGTTACTATTTTCCGTCTTTTGCAAACACGCAGCTGTTAGGGTTTCATCTGGATTAGCAGGGTGGGGGCAGGATTTTACTAATTCGCCATCCACTACAGGAAGGCGAGCTAGTAAATAACGGTTGAAATCTGTCTTAATTTTGGAGAGCCTTTGAATATCTTTTTGACGGTTTTTTCCCCTCGGTTTTCCCCGCTTAGTACTGTGGGAACCTGTTAGCCAAAGATAAGGGTTGGCATAGCCCATGCCTTCAATATCAATTTCATCGTCTTGGTTAAATAGCTCGACGAAATCTCCCAAAAAAAACGCTCGGTGTTGGCCAAAGACGCAAGGTTCAATTGGCGATAGGCGCTCAACTGTCAGGGTTTCATCAGAAGCTATCCACAAGTTACCATCTGGTGTAAAAGTGACAGCCGATAGCTCTGTGAGGAGGTCATGGGACATGCTGTTGAAGCGAAGGAGGACGCGGCTTAGCAAAAAGGGGTTAGGCATTGTAAATTTTTGCTCAAAAGTTTTGCTCTCTTACCTTAGGGCGCTGACTTGAGGTTTTTACGGTCTCCTGGTTATCTGGGGTAAAATGTATATTATTTTACATGATAATGGGTAATGGATAATCGGCTTTAAATTCCTGGCCAATTACCCATTACCCATGACCCATTACCATTCTGAGAGTATTTTCTTAAACCTTGGCCAGACTTGAAGCAGAGAGGTTTACTAAATTCTCTAGGCTCTGGCGATATTGATAATAAGCTATCTGTGTATCTGAGAAATTTGGCATTTCCTGCCAACAATGTCTGCAAAACCAGTAAAGATTGTGGTTGCGAGTCTGGCGGAGCAGGGGATGGGAGCAACAAGGACAAATATCCATAATCTCGTTAGAAGAGCTATCTAAATTGTTATTAATGGCCGTGCCTCCACGAATGAAAGCCTCTAACATTAGACGCTATACTCCAATAGTGAAGAATTCGGGAATATCTGGGGATCGCTTCACAAAAGTTATTATTCTGCTTGTAGAAGTAGGGAATGGGTTTACCCTGAGCGTAGCCGAAGGGGAAAATTGATCCCTGATCAGCGATCGCTGTTGGAACTCCTAAAATCCTGAACTTCTTTATTCTTCTGTTCAAACCTTAAGCCAATTGTTAAGACGGGTAAAGAGGGATTGGGTTAACTGAGCGATCTGTTGCTTGCGATACCATTTTTGAAAGGCTTGTTCGTACTCGTCCCCTTTTAATTGATAGGTATTCCAAGCTCTGAGTCCTAACCCTAGCCCCCAGAACAATAAAATATATAAAGACCAGGAAAGATAGCCTATACTGATGAGATTTATCAGTCCTAAAAAACTATTAACAATTAAATATTTACCCATCTGTTGCCGCAATTTGTGGCGTCGGTAACTATCAAACTCGTGGCGCTTTTGCCACTCTTGTTGTTTGAGAAGCCATTCCTGTTCTGCATCTTGGAGCTTCTCAGCAGAAATACCTAATTCGGCAGCGATTTCCACTAGCTGATCGTGGGAAAACTCGGAACTATTAGCCTGATGGGCGATCGCTAGATTCAGGATTTGCTGAATGTCTTCTTGGCGGTAAGAACGGTTAATGGGGGCTTCAGAAATAGACATGAGCTAGATATGAAAGGGCAGAATTGGCAATGCCTTTACCGAGCTAGAAACATCATGCCGCTCAAGGCTCCGAACAGCAGTGCTTATTTTTATTATCGATGATATTAGGAGGAGGAAGGAGCAGCGCTCGGATACCTACAACCGAACTTTAGCAGACGGTTCTTACGCCACTGGCTAGAGCAAAGAATGTTTTACATTTCGTTACGATAGATAACAAGGAAAAAAGCAGCGTTAACAAAGTGTCTTAGGATTTAAAAATTTGAGGTAATCCTTATGAACGGTAGTATTCGTGTTGGTAGTTTATTGGGCATTCCATTTTACGTACATCCCTCTTGGTTCTTAGTCTTGGGTCTAGTCACGTTTGACTTCGGAGGTTACCTAGCAAGTGTTCTGGGATTAGGCGGTCTATTACCCTGGCTGTTGGGCTTGGCTGGCGCACTATTATTGTTTGCCTCCGTCTTGGCTCATGAACTGGGACATAGTTTAGTCGCAAGGCAGCAGGGAATTGCAGTTAATTCCATTACATTATTTCTATTTGGTGGTCTGGCTAGCCTGGACAAAGAGTCAGAAACCCCAGCTGAGGCATTCTGGATTGCGATCGCAGGCCCAGCTGTTAGTCTGACGCTATTTGCTCTTTTCACCGCCATGAGTCTTAGCGCTGGTATCCCCAGTCCTGCTTTAGCCATAGTTAGACTGCTTGCTTACATCAACTTAGTTCTGGCCTTGTTCAACCTGATTCCTGGCTTACCTCTAGATGGGGGTAACATCCTGAAGTCATTGGTGTGGAAAATTACTGGAAATCCTTATAAAGGTATTGTTTTTGCCAGTCGTGTCGGTCAGTTTTTAGGCTGGATCGGTATTAGCTTAGGCGTGCTGTCAATCTTGGGACTGAGCAGTTTCGGTAGCTTCTGGACGCTGTTGATTGGTCTTTTCCTACTGCAAAATGCGGGTCGATCGGCTCAGTCGGCTACGATTCAAGAAAAGCTTATGGGTTTGAAAGCCGAAGATGCCGTGATTCCCAACAGTCCAATTGTATCGGCAGACTTATCTCTGCGGGAGTTTGTCAATAATTATGTCATTGGTAAAGAGGAATGGCATAAGTTCTTGGTTACCGACGAAGCAGGTCGGCTGCTAGGAGCGATCGCGATCGATGATTTGAGAAGTATCCCTACATCCAACTGGCCGATCACCCCAGTGAGAGACCTGATGAAGCCTATCGATGCTGCTACTATTGTGCCACCGGATCGAGCCTTGCTAGAAGTGATTATGCTTTTGGAACAAGGAAAGTTCACTCAGCTGCCTGTAGTGCGTGACAATGGCGTTGTCGTCGGGATTCTGGAAAAAGCATCGATCCTTAGCCTGCTAGAGAAACGATCCCAAGCTTATCCCGCTTAGAACATGGGTACCCATTAACCTTGATCTAGGAATCCTGAATTGAAGGAGCAGTTGCTAAAGTTTCTGCTGCTTCTTTCATAGCTTCAATCTCTGATAGTAACCAAGGACGAGCCTCTTGACAGTGATGAGCAATGAGCAATCCCCACAATTTTTTACTGTTGAGGATGGGAACGGCTAAATTGGCACGCACCTGAATGCTGCGAAGAAAATCTCGATGGCAAGGGTGGATGGATTCTAATTCAATATCTGCGATCGCTCGCACTCGCCCAGCTTTGTATAGAGCGGCATAATTGTCATTAAAACAATCATCGGCTCCTGTCGATCCCAAGATTGATAATTGAGTAGACGCCAAAGATTCAAAGATGACCTGCCCTTTCCACTCATAGTAGAAGTAATAGAGAACCACGCGATCTACCTTCAGCCAGTCTCTAAGATAGTTGGCGCTGTGCTCAATTAACGCATCCCGTTCCATACGTTGAGCCAAACGGATTACTAATTCTCTTAATCCTGAATCACCCTCATACATTGTTAGATTTTCCTCCTTAACGATCTGAGTCCAACAAACTGGCATCAAGATAGTTAATCCGGGCAAAGGGACTGAGAGCTGAGAGGACTTGACGCCCGTAGCTACGGTGGTTTACTCGGTTGTCCAACAGAGCAACGACCCCTTGACGCGATCGCACTGGCGCGATCGCTCGCTGCAATTCCCTCAAGGCAACAGGAAGCAGATACAGGCGAAACCAGTCTAAGCGTTGCCGTTTATAGTAAGCGACTTGACCAGCCACTACGGGATTTTCTAGGGAAGGAATTGGCAAGGTTGCCACGATCAGTAGTTGGGGGTGAGGCAGAAAATCTTGATGAGTACGCCAGAACTCCCAGCCGCTGACGAGGATTCCTCCGTCGCCCAGCTCAGTGTTTTCCACCTGCACCCGCGACCCCAATTCAGCTGCTAAAAGCGTACCCAACTGCGCTTTGAGGGGTACATCTCCCACTATGATTACCACTGACCCTGTAGCCTTAGTACTCAGGCTGAGTAAAGTGCGTACTTGCTGAGTGAGGGCATGTTGAAATTGCGGTGTATTCGGCATCGGTAAGCCATCGGGCAGGTAGAGCTGAATTAGTTCGCTCTGCGAATCTGGCGAGAACTTTAAGCAAGTTAAGTCTCCCAAACCTAGCTGCTGCCGATAAGAAGACGCCGAAGCTTCCAAATCCAATGCCCGACCAATTAACACAACGGGTTGCTGAGACCAGACTTGGGAGAGAAAACCTGCTACTTCTATAGGCTCGCAGTACAAAGAAAACTGACCTCGAGAGCGGGCAATGGCTGCCCAAATCAGCCGCTCTGATTGCTGCCAACCTTCCCAAAAATATTTCCAGGGTGCTGGCAGATAGCAGTATCTATTTTGATTGGCGCTTTGTAGCACTTCAAACAGCTGCCGCAAGATCTCCTGCTCGGTTGCTTCCATCAAACAGCAATCATAAGGGTTGGGAGGGTGCTGAAATACTGCTTTAGTAAGCCGCACGCGAACGTCGCGAATCCAGTCAGCTTGTTGGGGGTGAGCTAGCATAAGTTCGTCCCAATCCCACGGCTGAATACAGCCTTTGAGCTGATGCCGCGCCCATTCTTCCAGGTCATCAGCACCATCAATCAGAGTTGGGATACCTTGGGGAAACCATCCTTTGCCAACCAAGCGATCTGCAAACCAAGATGCAGGTGAGGTAATCAGCAGTCCGTCAAAATGCTCATCTGGAAAACTCTCACCAATTTGAATTGGCTTATTGGTGCCAATCCATTGTTGCAAGCGGGGAATTTCCACCCGCAGCAACCACTGCTGAATTGATACAGGTGCGACCAGAATCACCGCATCTGGCCAAATTAATGCTGGTGCTAGGTAACTCAAACGGTAGCGCCCTTGAGTACTACCCGTTTGAATCAAGGCAGGACGACCCAACCGCAAGGCTCGCGCCACCAGCCGTGCCATCGTCAAATGATGAGGCCAGCTGGGTTGACCCTGCTCGCGCAAAAAGGCACGTAGAGAGGAATGGACTTCTACTTCAATCACAAGAAAATTTAGAAGCTGGAGAGCAACGTCTTTTCAAAGCGGGGATGAAAGGGACTTGGTGATTAAAATCCCCAGTAGGAAAACTCTAATCCTTATCCTTTTCAATTATGCCAAGCGGGAGTAGGTCTGAGGGATGAGGGATGAGGGA
>DNXU01000177.1:24901-25087 GCA_003505715.1 Cyanobacteria bacterium UBA8803
GAGGGAGTGAGGGAGGGAGGGGGGGAGGGAGTGAGGGAGTGAGGAGGGGGGGAGAGAAATTTTCGTCACTTTATTGTGAGCAACAGCTCATGCTATCAGGTTTTAGCTATCTGTGGTATAATTTTTCTTCTGTTACATGGTGATAGGTAACCGGCTTTAAATTAATCACCAATTACCCATCACCCA
>DNXU01000177.1:25124-29639 GCA_003505715.1 Cyanobacteria bacterium UBA8803
CCCATCACCCATCACCATATTATTGCTCCTTTCGTGTAGTATTTTGCCGTGTCATCAAAGGCTTACCAAAAGATGGATGAGTGTGAACTGTCAAGGTTTGGTTACTAGAGTTAGTAATCGCGGTTTGAGTCGAAGCCCGGAAGAAGTTAACTTTCCCTTTCAGATTTGATACTACCTGTCCTGGCTCAATAGTTTGAATAGTTTGAGCAATAGCTTTGATAAATTGTTGAATTTGCTTGGGATCTTTAATGTCCCAAGCTTTAAGATCTGGAGTTTTGAACTTGTTGATGAGGCTGATAATATTCTGTTGAGTTGCTACTGCATCGTTAAAGGGAAGGATTCCCAAAGAAGCAAGGATGAATAATTCATCATTGTTGCCAGTAAAAGTGAGAACTGTTTTCCGCAGACTGGCTTCAATACTGGGAGCTTGTTTGAGAAATGGGTAGGCTTGAGAAATTTGATGATAGGTTGAGGCCAAAACCAAATTGGCGTTGATGTCTAAAGGGGCATCGATAACAATCCTCACAATAGGCAGGGTTTCATTGAAAAACTTTTGCGAACCCTCTTCAGCAGAAAGATGGAGAATTTCGCTTTTGTCACCCTCCGGACTCAGATCGATCCATTCACAGATAATCCCTTGGGTTTTCAAGCCTACGCGGGAAACACCATGTAGTTTTGCGGCAGTAAGGGTAGCACCCGTTAAGTCAGCTCCGATCCAATCGGCATGAATCAATCGGGCTTGGGTGAGATCCGCATAAACTAAACTGGCATTGATTAAATTAGCATGGCTCAAGTCAGCTCCTCTTAAGTTGGCTCCACTTAATTTTGCCTTGCTGAGATTTGCCCAACTCAGATTGGCTCCACTTAAGTCCGTCCAACGCAAATTTGCCCCGCTCAAATCTGCGCCGCTGAGATTAGCACAACTTAAATTAGTTTGTTTGAGTTCCGTCTCTCTTAGATTGCTACCGCTGAGATCGGTGCGGCTGAGATCGGCAGCATGTAAGTTTGCCCCCTGTAAATTAGCTCCGGTTAGAACAGCGCCCCTAAGGTTGGCTTCACTGAGGTTAGCACGGCTCAAATCAGCTTCTCTGAGGGCGGCTTCTCGCAAATCAGCACCATTGAGGTTCGCTTCTTTGAGAATGGCTTTACTCAACTCAGCACGAATCAGTTCGGCACGAATCAGGGCAGCCTGAGTTAGTTCTGCTCCTCCCAAGTCTGCTCGAATTAAATTAGCGACGTTGAGGTTAGCCTGAATTAACTTCGCTTTCGATAGATTAGCACCCCTAAGTCTGGCAACATTCAGTCTAGCTTGGCTGAGATTCGTGTTGGTCAGATAAGCACCACTCAGATTAGCCACGCTCAAGTCTGCTTCACTGAGATCGGCACCGCTGAGATTAACACCACTCAGGTTTGCTTCGGCAAGGTTAGCACCACGAAAGTCTTTAACGCCAGCCGCATATTTGATGAGAATTTCCGTAACATTCATTACTGAGAAAGATCCAGCATCCTTTAATTTCAGCGTTGCACAAAACTTATCACAACTAGGTTATCGAATAGAAGGTCAAAGATAAACTATACAATACAATGCTATTTACGCCAATAGTTTTAATTTATTCAAGGTCTGGTCAACCGCTCCAGTCAGCTATCAACAGAGCCTCAGCCTCTGGGCTGTACGGGAATCTCAATCAAAAACTGTGTTCCTTCTCCAACTGTGGAAATACAGCTTAATCTGCCCCCATGCCTTTCCACAATTATCTGATAGCTAATTGATAATCCCAAGCCTGTGCCGTTACCTACAGGTTTTGTTGTAAAGAAAGGGTCGAATATTCGCTCCTGTACTTCTGGTGTCATCCCCGATCCATTATCAGCGATCGCTACTACCACCCAATCTGATTCCTTAACTTCAGTATTAATCATAATTTCTGCCTGGTTTTTTTTAAAATACAAGCATTGGTTCTCTCGTTGTACTTCTAATAAAGCATCAATTGCATTATTTATAATGTTCATAAACACTTGATTTAGCTCCCCTGCATAACACTCAACTTTGGGTAAATTACCATAATTCTTAATCACCTTAATAGCCGGAGAACTCTGATGGCCATTCAAACGATGCTGCAAAATTAATAAAGTACTGTCAATGCCTTCATGTACATCAACCTGTTTCAGCTCTGACTCATCATAGCGAGAGAAGTTACGCAAACTAATTACAATCTGGCTAATGCGTTCAGTGCCTACTTTCATAGAGGTGAGAATCTTAGGTAAATCCTCCGCCATAAACTTTAAGTCTACCTCTTCAGCGTAGGTTACGATTTCAGGTTCGGGATTGGAATAGTATTTCTGATACAGATGGACAAGATTGATTAAATCTTGGCTATACTCATTCAAATAATTTAAATTGCCATGAATGAAGTTAACCGGGTTGTTAATTTCATGAGCTATCCCCGCCACCATTTGACCCAAACTTGACATCTTTTCTGCTTGAATGAGTTGAGTTTGGGTTTGTTTGAGATGGGATAAGGTTTGTTGGAGTTGTGCTTGATTTAGGTGAAGCTCCTCTGTCCTATTCTGAATCTCTTGGGCCATCAGGTCAAACGCTTTTGAGATTTGAGCTAGTTCATCAGACCCTTGCAAATTAGCACGTACATCCAAGTTGCCCTCAGCTAAGCTGTTACTTGCCGAAACAAGTCTAGCCACTCGCAAGGTTAAGTTTTTGTAAAAAAAGAACCAGAGGATAGTACACAGCAGAGCAAGAGTAGCACTGTAAATTAGCGATCGTACCAAAACATTTCTATAAGCCTGAGCTTTGAGAGGAGCAAGGTTGTACTCTAAGAACAACACTCCCACCCGTGATGGTAAGACTTCTCCCGGTAAGGAACCTAAAGCAACTGGATAGATGGTCTTGATGCTTTGCCCATCTTGAGATAAAATAACCTTCCCCGACTTATTTTGCCGAACCATTCTAATAAGTGATAATTGCTGGGCAGCCGGAGTATTGCTGGCAGCACGGTTTTGCATTTCAAAACGATTGGAAAGGATTACTCGATCATGTTCGTTGAAAAGAAAAGCTAACCGAAGATTGGGAGTAGTTTTGACCTTGCTGAGTGCTTGTTCAGCACTCTTACCCTCTGCGTAGTGATACTGATACTCCAATAATTGTGAGGTTTGACTTGCAAAAAATTGAGCCTGCTGTTTCATTTGTTCTTCTGTAATCTTGTTGGATTGAGAAACTTCCCTTTGGAAAGAAACTAAACCTAACGCACTACCAAATAAAAACAGAATCACTGGGATAGAAAACCTCAGAGGCAAGGGGAAGCGGCTCATTTTAAGTGACAATCAAAAAGGTAATTTTGTGCTGACTGGAAATGTAATAACTAGGTTGGTGGACAACCTAGAAAATGCTTTACCCCTTTGAATGCACCCTGTATTATCTACAATTTAAGATTTAAGATGGTATTAATGGTTTGCCCCTGTTCTAATCACAAATGGCCCATAAATAATAAAACTTTACAATTTGATATTGCTCACCAGTTGGTGATCTAGTAGAGGGGTAGGGTCTTGTTTTTGCTGAAGCAACTTATTTTTGGCCATGAATTCCGATAGCCGTTTAGCTCCATTGAGCAATGATATATCGGATTTGTCCAAGAGTTGTTGATTTTCCTGAAGCGTTAAAAAGCGCACCCCATTGAGGGATTTTTTGAACTGCTCTGTGGTTACTCCTTGTCGCTGTGCTATACGACGAGCGGCATCTTCAGGATTCTTCTTGATATAATCGAGAGCCTGGAACCAAGCATGTCCCAAGACTTGCAGTTGGGTGGTATAGCGAGTGAGCAACTCCTCACGTCCAATCAGGGTATCCACAATCTCGCCAGGGATCTGGGACGTATCAAATAGAGATTTAGCTCCCGCAGCGAGTAAATTAGAACGAGCTGGTCCGTAAGTAACTACCGCATCGACCCGACCTTGCTTAAAGGCTTCCTCCTGCTCCGGTATTTCCATAGGCACCGTTTTGACATCTTCTATAGACAAACCCGCTTTTTCTAAACCGCGAGTCAGCAGGAATACTCCTAAGGTTGAAGATTCTAAGCCAATGTTTCGCCCTTTGAGATCTTGCAGATTCCCAATCTCTGGTTTAGCAACAATTGCGTCTGCACCGTCAGAAAAATCTACAACCAGCAAAATACGGGTATCTGGATTAGTCTCGGCTATTTCCAAAACTGTATTAAGAGAAGCGGAGGTAATTTCAACATCCCCATTGCGATAGGCTCTAACTCTTTCCGTATTGGAGGCATACTCCACGATTTGAATAGGCGTTTTGCCATAGTAACCGAGGTCACGCGCTAGATGAAGAGGTTCGTACCCCGGCCAAAGATTGGTAGCAATCCGCAACGGCTTGAGTGGTTCTTGCACACAACTGACTAAAATGCATGTCAAGAAGGCGATCGCCACAAGTAACAGCCGAATGGGTAAGGTAAAACGTCTCATTAGGGAGAGGGGTGAGGGGGTGAGGGGATGAGG
>DNXU01000523.1 GCA_003505715.1 Cyanobacteria bacterium UBA8803
GAGCCTAGTCGAAACCCGCTCTGCGACAGGGTTTATTATGGGTGATTGGCCTGACATAAAATGATTCCACTCCCTCACCCCCTCACTCCCTCACCCCCTCACTCCCTCACGGGGGGGCCAAGAGTAACTCTTGGCAAACTCCGCCTGTCATCTGCTAGATTAGTGGGAATTTCCGTGAGGAGAAGGTGACGGGATGAGAGGGGTTGGTGAAGGGAAACCAACCGAGTTGATTGTGAATTAAGGACTTTGGCTGGTTCGATTCATTTATATCTATCAACTGCCATTTGGTGCGAGGAAACTAATGTCTGACAACGATAAAAGCTCCATTGGACTGGCTGAATTTATTCAACAGGTTAAACAAGACCTTCTCTCTGTTGCACCGGGTCAGGATAAGGATGCTCCCTTCCTATTTGTAGAGTCTGTAGAACTGGAACTACAAGTTACTGTCAAGCGGACTGCCAAGGCAGGTGCCAAAGGGGGTATCAAAATTAATGTGTTGGGAACTGGGGGAGAGGTAGGAGTCGAAGCGGGTGGTGATTTAGGACGAGATGACGTTCATAAAGTGGTAGTGAAACTGTCGCCACTCTTTGATAAGGAGTATCTGATGGAGGCTTACAAATCTCTGCGTTCGGAACAGGTGCTACCGACACTGAATAAGAGTATACAGGCGCTCTTTAAAGGCAACGATGAAGATGTTGATGCGGGCGTTATGTAATCTCCTGAGCGATCGCTAGCTAGTGTTATGGAAATCCTGACTATTTACCTCTCAGCCGTTGATGCTGCCCAATTCAAGGTGATTGCTCGCTCCAAGGTTGGGCAAGCCGAGGCAGATTCCAGGCTACCTTTCTTTGAGACTGCCGATCGCTGGCGCACAACTCTGATTAAAGCGTTAGAAGTTAACGAATTTCGGTCTTCTGCCTTTCAGCGCGAGGGAGAGCAGGAATGGATGGTGGAGCAAGAGCTACTCACTCAGGATGGGGAAAGCTTCCATCCCGCAATGTTAGATCGCATTGGACAGGCGATGTATGAATCGCTTTTTCCCGTGGGAGGAGTGCGAGATGTGCTGCAACGGGCGATCGCCCATGCTGAAGACAACTCCACACAACTCCACATTCAACTGGAATTTAACGCTGAAATTACCAAACACAGCCGTCTACCTGACTACCCCTGGGAGTTAGCGCACGATCGACAGAAGTTTCTTGCCCATCACCAGGTTAGGTTTTCTCGCCATATTGCCCATGGGGCAACCATACCTAACTTGCTACCTGTTCAGCAACTCAATGTACTCTTAGTTTCCTCTGCCGCATCAGATGTGGAAAATAAGTTACTGCCTTTGTCCAAGAAGGAGCAAAAAGCGGTTCTCAGGGGTTTAGAGAAGGCACAAGCGGAGGGACATGTCCGTGTAGACGTTCTAGAGACAGCTTCCCTAAACCAGTTAAGAATTTATTTGACAGAACACCAAGGCAACCAGGCACCGCATGTCTTTCACTTTGATGGTCATGGTTTTTTTGGCAGACGCTGTAATATATCTTCATGCCGAACCATTCATGGAAATCTGAGTACAGAAAAATGCCAGAACTGTGGGGTAGCGTTACCAGAACCGCAAGGATATCTGCTGTTTGAAACACAAGAGGATGAACCGGACTATGTCAGCGCCAAAGAGTTAGGGGAATTGCTCCAGAAAAGCAGCTTTGGAAATGATTCAACTCAACAGCGGGGTGGTGTGGCTGTGGCGGTGTTAAGTGCCTGCAAATCTAGCATGGCATTGGGTGGAGAATCGGTCTTTAATGGCGTAGCGCAGCAGTTGATTAGTCACAGGATTCCTGCTGTTGTGGCAATGCAGTACACCATTAGAGTTGATGCTGCTACCCAATTTAGCGAGCAATTCTACCGCTCTTTAGGTTGTAAGAACTCGTTAGCGACGGCTATCAGTCAGGCACAGGAAGCAATGGGTGGGGAGGGCAATCAGTGGTATCGTCCTGTGTTGTATCTGCGTTGGGAGGATAATGAAGGAGGGCAGCTTTTTGGGATTACTCACTCTGAAACAGAAAGTTCAAGTTTAAATTCTCCAATTTGCTCAGATTTTCGGTTCCCGCTCAAATTAACAGCTCCGCAGCGCAAACAATTGCGAGTTGCACTAATGAGCGCCTTTCCCGAACGCGATAACTTAGCTCTTCTGTTTGAGGATGATTTGGGTGTACCACTCAATCAAATAGTCAACGTTAACAATTTCTATGAAAAAGTTGTTGCCGATGCCATTAAATGGGCTGAAAGTGATGGAAAAATTTCGGTTCTAATCGAAAAAGCTTTATATACTAAACTTGATAATCTTGAGCTTCAAGGATTTGTCAAAACCTTATCGGAAAGCTAGAACTCCTTAATGTAGATATGAAGTAGACATAGCAGCTCTAACTAAGGCACTTAATGGTGTTAACAGCAAGACAGTATAAAGACCTACGAGAAGCATTGGTTTCGGCATTTCCCAATGATGATTATCTGGAAATGATGCTACAAGATGAAGTCAGCCCGCCGATTTCAATTCCTAGTGCTGACGACTATCGCCTTAGGGTTTTTAGATTGGTTCAAAATGCTGGAGCTGAAGGGAGATTGAGAGAGTTAGTCATTGGAGCTTCACGGGCAAAGCCAGGAAATCCTAACTTAAAAAGTTTTGTGGGCGACAATCTTCAGGCTCTCCTAGAAGTAGATTCTAATTTTCTGGCTACGGATCTACTATCATCGCTAATTCATTATCTGGATTCTATTACAGACTTTGCTGGGGGTATTCTATCTGCCTGCATTCAAACTTTGCCCGATCTCGATGTAAATCATCCCACCTTGAGAGAACAGCTTTTAAACAATGATTTGAGCGCTGCTGTAAAGTGGTTAATACTCTTAGAACTTTTCCTAACAACCTATGGCAAGAATGCTGAAGGTGATTTATACATCATTATCTTTGTTAAAAACCTGCGAGACAGCAAAACTTTAGCTCTTAATGCTAATAAACGCGACCTGACTAAGTGGTTAAACGATCTTCCTGTAGAATTACAGCCTGCTAAAATCACGTCTGAACAGGTTGCTAGTCCAAGTAGACCTTCTAATGAAAAGCTGAAAAACTTGCAAGCCTATTTTTTGATTACCGTTGAGCCGCCGGAAATTACTACTCAAACTGGCAAGTTTGGCATTAATGGCTATTTAATTAGTCGGGTAGGTAATGAAAACAAATTTACTGAGTTTAAGGTGATTACCCTGCAAGCTCCCCCCGATGAAAAATCAACTGAGGCTATCGAGGTAAGACAACAGAAAAAAGGCTTGTTTTGTACGTTACAGCAGATTGAGTATTGTTTACCTGACTGGTTGCTCCAGGCGCAAGAAGCCATCGATAATCGATGCACAAAACTACAGACTGATTTCGATTTAGATTTCCGTCCCGTCTATGATTTAACAGTTGAATTTTGGTTGCCTTTTGAGCATTTAGCTGCCGCTGCTGATACTTGGAAGGTTTATATAGCGGTTCCCACTATCGTGAGGTACACCAGAGTCTTTGATTTAAACCTTTCAGCTTTCAATTTGTACCTCACGACCACGAGAAAGGCTATAGTCAACCTGTTCGTCTGAAACGCCGCAATCGTGTTGTGGGTAAAGAATATCGAGTCGTTGTGCGTTCCTACGATCGCTTTATCGATCCGGATGCCCTCAACGAACTGAATCGCACCTGGCAGAATTTCAATGACTTTTTGCACAAACTGTCAGATATGGCATCCGTGCAACAAAAATTTGAACAGGTCGATTGCTGGGAGCGTTTGAAAAACATACAGCAAAAATCAGTTAATCAGCCATTTCCGGGCTTAACCCTGACATGTCCCCTATGCTTAGATCAATATCAGGAGCAGCGAGAGAATCTCTTTGCCTGGATGCTTGCAGCAGGGGTTCCTATGGCTTTGTGGTCTAGATGTTGTGATTTGGCTGACCTCCAGCAAAAAATGGATGAGCTACTAACTGCCGACACCCTCTGTCAGTTAGATCAACTGTGGGAAGATCAATTGTTGGAACAAATAAAAAAGAGCCGTCAATTAGCTAATGACGATCGACACCTGGGACATCATCTGGCAATCTGGTGCGATCGACCGAATCGTCTGATAGAACTGAAGCAATTTCTAGAGACCGGGAGGCTGAGTGCATGAGTGAAACCCAGACGAATTGGCAGGTGTTTCGGGGCGATTGCACCCAAGATGGCGATCGCATCAAACAGTTACCGCCACCTCCCCCGTGGCGTCAGTTTCGCTCGCCACAGCACAATGATGGTGCAACACCAGAAACTACAGCCCAAAAACAAGCAGCCAAATACTGGCAACAGCTACAGTCTCTAGCTGAAAGTGAAGACAATAATCGCGATCGCCTGCGGGGTCAAAGTTTTCGCATTCGCAAGGATCAAGCCAATGTAATTCAAGCTGTCAATGCGGCACTGGCTTTGCGTCGTCCCTTGTTGGTTACGGGCAGACCGGGTTCTGGCAAAACCTCCTTGGCTTATGCTATTGCCTACGAGCTTAAATTAGGTCCGGTTCTGATGTGGCCGATTACAGCTCGATCCATCTTGGAAGCGGGACTCTATCGCTATGATGCCATTGCTCGCTTGCAAGATGCCCAGTTGCGTAAGCAGCAAGCCGAATTAGGAAGGGATGTTGCTCCTGAACGACCCATTGGCGACTATATCCAGCTCGGTCCTCTCGGCACAGCCTTCTTACCTACCCCCTACCCTCGCATCCTCCTCATTGATGAGATTGACAAAAGCGACATCAATCTGCCCAATGATTTATTGAATCTCCTTGAAGAAGGTCAGTTTGAAATCTCTGAACTAGTAAGGCTCAAAGATTGCGAGTTTGCCAATGATGCAACTCAGACAATGAGTGTCCGCACCGCAGACGACTTGAGGGTTCCCATTGCAGGGGGAAAAATCCGCTGTGATGCCTTTCCCTTGATTATCATGACTAGCAATGGCGAGCGAGATTTCTCCCCTGCTTTCCTGCGTCGGTGCCTCCGCGTTGAGATGCCTAAGCCTGAGAAAACAGATCTCTACAACATCGTCGAGGCTCATTTGACTACAGCCGTTGCCAATCAAGTCGATGACCTGATTCAACGTTTCTTTAGCAAAACAGATACTGAAGCCGCCCTACTCGCTACCGATCAATTGCTCAATGCCGTGTATCTTCGTAAGTATGGGGCGCAAGTTGAAGCCAATGGTGAACTGGAAAAATTAATCTTAGCTGCCCTAACCAGTACGGGGAGCAGCGGATGATTGAGCAGCTAGTTGCCATTCTGGAGCAGAAGTTTAAAGACCTGACCGCTGAGGAAATTGCCGATATCCTATGGTTGACCCTCCAGCAGTGGCAATCAACTGCCGCTCCACTGCCCAAGCCACAGTCAGGTGTGTCCGACTCAGAACCACCCATCGTTGAAATGTTGCCCTCTGATCATGCGGCAGTTAAACCCCCACATCCTGAAACCCCTCCATCAGTTCCGACTCCGCCTCAACCCCAAATGGCAGGTCTCACCACCTCCCGTCCTCAACGCAAGACCCAATCGCAAGCCAGGTCTACTCTAGGTGCGCCGTTGGCAATCCCCGATGCCCCAGCTCTGCGGAGTACCCTGGAGATTCTGAAGGCTTTACGGCCCATGATTCGGCGAGTGCCCTCCGCCCAAGCTAGTTATCTGGATGTACCTGCCACAGTTCAAGCTATTGCCAAAACCGATCTCTGGTTACTTGAACTACGACCAATTTTGGAACCCTGGTTAGAACTGGCTATCGTGGTGGATGCCACCCCATCAATGGTCATCTGGCAGCGCACCATTCTCAGCCTGCGTCGTGTTTTGGCTCAGTCCGGTGTCTTTCGCGATGTGCGGATGTGGAGTTTGGAGACTCAAGACTCGCTTAACCTATCTGCCAATGAAAACTCTCCAGAACTAAAACTTTGCATTCGGTCTGGTTTTGGTCCGGCGACTGCACTCCAACCTCCTTGTCGTCCCCAAGAATTGCTAGATCCGAATGGTCGTCGCTTAATTCTGGTGATTAGTGATTGCATTGCACCCCGTTGGGATACCCAGCAAATCAGAGATATGTTACAGGTTTGGGCAGAACATGGACCAATGGCCTTGGTTCAGGTATTACCCGAATGGCTGTGGAATCGTACTGCTCTAAGCGAAGTAGTAAAAGGACAGGTGTACAGCTACACACCGGGTCAGTCCAACCAGTCCTTAACTTTTGTCCGCCGAGAACGGTGGCGGCGGGACATTCCAGTTGGCGTCAAAGTGCCTGTGCTTACCCTGGAGCCTGCTGTTGCCCATCAATGGAGCCAAATGATCGCTGGTAAGGCTGCTATCTCAGCTCCTAGCTTGCTCTTCTCATCCGTTAACTCCCAAAGCTCATCCGCGGGACTTAAACAAAAATCGAA
>DNXU01000166.1 GCA_003505715.1 Cyanobacteria bacterium UBA8803
GAATGGATAATTTATTTTTTGGCCCTCCCTTAGGTAGCAGCTTTGAAAATTGCAGAAGTCAGCTGATTATGGCTGTTTAAACGGGTTTGGGATGTTACCAAATCCTTTTTAGTAGAGACGTTCCAGTGGAACGTCTCCCTAAGATTTGGGTCATTTTTTTCTCCTGAACTCCTGCACTCCTCCATGTATTCTATTATGTGCCACTTATAAAACAGTCTACTTATACAACACAATTCTGTAATTTAGTGATAATTAAATTGAATTTATTTAGGAGAGATACTATCAAGTTAGAAATCCTCCTGGAACTTTAGTATAAAATACTTCGTCGAAAATAAAAAGTATTTTTTCCGGATTGGTTTTCAACTCTTTTGATATGCTAGAGCTTGTTAAAAAAATAATTTCCTGAGTTGGAACCTTTTGTTTCTTTAAAACGACTTTGATATTAACAACGCAACCATACACCATACCCATTGAGGCAAGTAACAATGAAACGTTCAATCAAGTCTATTGTTGCCCTTTCTGCTCTAGCTGCTACTGCGATCGCTCCTGTTGTTTTATCTGCTAATAGGGCTTCTGCTGAACCAACTGGCACAAAAGCAAATTACATTGGTGCTGGATTATCCGCAGGTGTAACTAATGGCGGACAAAGTGGTGACGCTGCTAACTGGGGTGGCAATATTCAAGGCCGTGTTACTACTTCTAAAGCACCAGTTTCTCTACGGGGTGCTGTCCTATTTAATGATGACAACACGGCGATTATGCCCATAGTTTCCTATGATATTCCAGTCACCAATAATGCCAACGTTTACGTTGGTGCTGGTTATTCCTTTGTGGAAGATGAAGGGCAACCCACACCTCTAGGTAACAGTAACGCTCCTGTCGTAACTGTAGGTGCTGAAGCTCAATTAGGCCAGAATCTAGTTGTTTATGGAGATACCAAAGTAGGCATTGAAGCTTACGAAAATAGTTCGGCCTCTGCTGTCAGCTTCCAAGCAGGTGCAGGCGTTCGCTTCTAAATAATATGCAGGGCGTAGCTAATGCTAAGCTGCACCTCGTAGAGGCGTTCCGGTGGAACGTCTCTACACTACTATTAATGAATTTAAATAAAAATAAATAAAAATTACATCTTTAATTACATAGTGGTTTTTACCATACTATTGATTTAGTATCTGCTATTTTGAATACAATCCTTGCAAAAGGAAATCACCCAGCATAGGTTCGAGGTAACCTTAGTAAGGATTTAAGAGGAAAGGAAGATGAACGCTGAATTGAGTCAAGTTTTATCGATCATCTGGATCGTTGCTGTTTTTTCCATAATGTTTTGTCCCATATTATGCTGGATTTTGCCTGACAGAACCACCAAAATAACAACCTAATTATCTGGAGTTGAAGGATTAACTATCTAGAGCTGCCAGAGTTCAGGAAAATTAAATGTCAGAAGACGCCTCAGAAGAAGATACATCACTAATGCGTGATTGGCGCTTTAAAATCGAAGTCGCTAATCAAAACAACATCTTTTGCCACTGCCGCTGTTGCGGGTATGAGTGGGTGGACTCTTCATTAAATGCAGCCTGTCCCTGCGGTAACTCTGATGTTGAGCATATCGCCTGTTGGCAATTCCCCGATGATTAACGTAACCCTTATAAATTAGGGGGAGTCATCAGGGCGAGTCAAGGGATATTGTTGTTGGCGCTAGGGTATTCAAACAGCGACTCGCCCCTACATGGGTGGGATGTTTTTTTAGCTATGCGGGTGGGTCTTGACCACCTTTGATAATAAAGGCTAATAAAGGCTACGAACCAGACGAAAAGGCATAAAGATGCCTATTACAAAATATTACATCCTTTTTTCTTTTGTTTTCCTTTTGTTGTTCGTATGGCAAATAATTTTGTCGTAACTTCTGTCACTGGTAGAGCTTGATAAAAAACCTTCACAGCTTCTTGCCCAAATTTACTCCGTATGTGTTCATCAAATTTGCCATTTCCCGAAAAGTAATCCTCTGCAAAGAAGGCTCCGAGTTCAGCCTGCTCTATATTCAAGAATACTGCCATGAATTCTATATAAGATTCATAATCCTTGCCAGATTCTTCGATCTGTTGCTGCTTTAATACGGCTCTGGCTATTGTTTCAGTTGCCGTTTCACGGGTTAATTCATTATGTTTGGCAAAATTAGTATGACAAAACTGATGAATGAACTCATGTAATATCACATGTACTGATTCTTCTAATGCTGTTCCTAGTCTTACGTATGAAGTTTTCTGATTTCGGACTGTAAATCCTCGGTTTCGGTCGATTTCTCCCAAAATCTCGATTTCCTTCTGCTTCGCCAAATTCTCACTCAGATTACTTGTTTCTAAATCGAGTTTTTTCTGGATAAATTCCGTGTTTTTTAAGATAATTAATTCGATTGTTTGTGTTTTGCTTTTGTCAATATATGGCTTAGTAATTGAAGAGGAATTTAAAATATCTATGGTTTTATTTTTGAGAGTACTTTGTAAGTTGTTAATTGCTTCCTTAAGTTGAGATTTGCTTTTGTTGTTTTGGAAATTCTGCTCTTTTTCTCGATTGTTTTTCCAATAAAGTAAATTTGTCTTTAGGTCATCCTCCGAAATTATTTTTAAAAAATCTTGTTTATCAAAATCTCCTACAGGGGTTTTCTCATTCACCCAGTGATCGAAATCTTCCTCAGAAATATTTAGTTGTTTTGCTATTGCTTCCCCATTCTCCATGCTTACCCTTTGAATAACTTGCTCATGCACTTGCCTCTGTACTTCATGTGTATTAGCCTGAATCCCACTCGCCGCTACTGACATCTCATCAAAGTCTTTCCCCTCTTTCCCTGACTGCTCTTGCTGTTCGGAGGCACATGCTGCACATTGCTGCTGAACCCTGACTTCCTTGGACTGCACCGTTGCATTTTCTGAGGAGTCCGGCTCTTGGGTTTCTACAGAGGGCATAATATTCGCTGTCAATAAATCCCGTGGAGCTGTAGAGTAACTGAGTAGTGCCTGAGAGTTAGGCCAGGTATCGCTTTTCGGCTGTACAGCAGAACTGCCCGGTTTGGAGAAGCTATTACTCTTTTTCTGAATTGAAGTCGGAGTCCAGGAGGAAGTTTTCTTTTGTGGAGATTCGTACATAAGAGATGGTGAGTTCCCATAAGAACTTTTGGTTTGGGATGAGGGATTACCTGGAGGAACGCACCCTACAGCAGAGAAGCGATCGCAATCGATATAATGTTCCAGAAAAACGGAAAAATGGTTTTCCTCATACCATGCATACCATGAAGCCAGTTAACGTGGTTTAGTTGGCTCCCATACATCGACTCTGCCAACGACCACATCTGTAGTGGGTTGTCCTCAAGAGGAAAGCGCTGCACTTGCGGCGAACTATTGGGCATCGACATTACTTGCGCCGCTACTCTGTCCGCTTCTTGCTCGTAATGATCTCCGGGCGCTCCTACTGTTAACTTAGTCTGAATCGGTTGCTTATCCTCTTTTTCTGACAACTTCGCCTCACATTCAGAACACAGGCGCTGAACCAGTCCCAACTCGGCTCTCATCTGCACGATTGTGGGAGGCATTAAATGTGCTACGACACTGACTCTGCAATGGTTTTAGCTATAGTCGTCGCCCCTTCAGGTTCTTAAAGCACTTTCGCCTGAATACTGTGTTACTGTAGTAAGTGAGAATAAATTCGGTTGCAGCATTTGTTATTAGTATTGATTGGCTTTTCCCTTTTGGTCTTGACAGGCTTCTCTCCGACATCTATCTCTCTACACCCCTCTGATGAAAGGAGATAATCTATGTCAATTTATGTAGGCAACTTATCCTACGAAGTTACGGAAGAAGACCTCAATGGTGTTTTTGCCGAATATGGTTCTGTAAAACGAGTTCAGTTACCCACAGACCGTGAAACAGGTCGCGTGCGCGGCTTTGCTTTTGTAGAAATGGGTACAGAGGCAGAAGAAGCCAGTGCTATTGATGCCCTTGATGGTGCTGAATGGATGGGTCGTGACCTGAAGGTTAATAAAGCTAAACCCAAGGAAGACAGAGGCTCATTTGGTGGTGGCGGGCGGGGAAATCGCCGCTACTAATCAAACAAGAAGGCTAAACCCATTTAGTTGTCAAAACTAAATTCAAGGAAAAGGCTTAGGCAGAAATGCTTGAGCCTTTTTGGACTAGCATTTGAGAAAAAGGGTTGACCCCAGTATTGCTAGCATTCCTTGTTAAAGGCGATCGCCTGCTCATACCAAATTGCGGTCAAACGTAGTACTGTC
>DNXU01000570.1:0-4845 GCA_003505715.1 Cyanobacteria bacterium UBA8803
AGTCGAAACCCGCCCTTGCGACTACGAACCTGGGCGATCGCAAAAAATTAAGACCTCCAGCGTTTGTACTGCTGAAGGTTGGCGAGTAAACGATTCGCTACAAACAGTAGCCAATCTGTGTTACCTGTATTACACTGTATGGTTTAGCTTATTCACGGGTTCAACACAGCTCCAGAAAAACTCTGGAGCTTTTCTTTGTGTGTCGTGCTATCTTAGCAAACTTCACCCATCTTTTGGCAAGTCTAGTCGTGGAGACGTTCCACTGGAATGTCTCTACGAGATTAGAGGTTCGTACTAACCAATGAAAACTGTTCACTGTTGATTAAAACCGATCGCGCCTTGAAAATTAGCATCACTCAGATTAGCCCCATCCAGGTTCGCATCAATCAAAGCTGCCATCTGCAAATCAGCTTGGCTTAGGTTGGCATAACTCAAATTCGCTCCCGTTAAATTTGCCCATTTCAAATCGCAGAGCGTCAAGTTGGTATAAGTTAAATTTGCGCCAATTAACTTGGCACTAATGAGGCTGGCACTTTCTAAAGTGGCACCAACCAGGCTAGCATTGGTGAAGTCAGCCTCCCGCAGTTGGGCTTCTCTAAGATCGACACCATTCAAGTTAGCTTGATTGAGATTAGCGCCATGCAAGTAAGCGAAGCGGAGTTTTGCACCTGTAAGTTGGGCATTTGTAAGATTAGCGATCGCTAATTTGGCATTGCTCAAATCCACCCCTTCCAGATTCGCTCCACTCAGATTCGCCCGGTTAAAACCTGAACCCTTCAACACCGACCCCCTCAGATTAGCACCACTCAAATCCGCAACCTGAAAGTTAGCAGCAATCACCACCGCATTATCGAGCTTTGTCCCCTTCAGTATGGCACCATTGAAATCTGCGCCACTTAAATATGCCCTAGCCAAATCCGCACTGCTCAAGTTAGCACTATCGGCATTAACAGTATCTAGATTAGCATCACTCATCCTCGCGCCTGCCAGGTTAGCCCCATTGAGATCGGCAACCTCCATTCGTGCTGCTTTTAAATTCGCCCCCACTAGAGTAGCTCCTGAGAGTTTGGCACGAGTGAGTTGAGTCTCCTGCAAGTCAGCATTTACCAGCTTGGCATAATTTAACTGAGCGTCCTGCAAATTAGCACGGGTTAACCGCGCACCTGTCAAGTCAGCCCCATACAGATCGGCAGCCTGAAGTTTAGCATCCCGTAAATCCGTCACCACCTCCTCATACCAAGTGGCGATCGTCGATGAAAAATAGCCAAGCCAGGATAGAGTATCAACCAGATTCCCAGGTTTGACCTCAGTAGGCAAAGTCTTATACTGATCTTGTTGCCTCAGTCCCAGTTTTGCCTCTCTTAACTTAGCACCTGTCAGGTTAGCCCCAGTTAAGCGAACCCCCATTAACTGCGCACCGCTCAAATTAGCACGAGTTAAATTAGCACCGTTTAGCTTGGCACCCTCTAGCTTAGCTCCCCTCAAATCCGCATCTTGCAGATTCATATTACTAAGGTCGGCATCTGTAAGTTCGCAGTTAGGACAGGCATTTTTAGTTTTAAGCTGTTCCAAATGTTGAGGGTTAGCCCCATAAGCAACTGTCGCCAACCCTTGAACAATTAAAACAGCAAATGTAAAACGTAAAAATAACTTAATCATCTCATCCCCTCCTCTATCTAAACCTCCTTACCTCCTTACCTCCCTCATCCCTCATCCCTTTTAACAGCCGGACAGGGTGTTTCTAAAACCTGGTTTAAATCTTTATCGGGTAGATTAGCCTGCTGTAGACGTGGCAGCCACATTGAAGTTGGTGTAATCCATACTTCTGTACTGCCATCCTCTAAGTATTTCCCCGTCCATACCAACCCAACTAATTCTCCTCGCTGATTAAAAACTGGCCCTCCCGATGAACCGGGGCCTACTGAATTGGCTTGGGCAGGAGGAACGAGGGCGATAATAGACATGGCTGCATATCGTTTTTGGGTAGGAACGCGAGGATCGGGGTCAACCAATAGTTTTGGTTGGTCATCCTTTACGGTGGCGATCGCAGTGACTGCCGGATACTGACCACCAACATGACTGTGAATAGTCAACAAGTCCCCTCGCTGCACCGGAACTCTGGATAGACAAGGCGGTGAAATCTTGGTTTCCGCCAACTTTTGGGGATCTAGTTTGACAATGGCGAGTTCGATGGTACGGTCAAGAAAGATTAATTGCTCCAAAGGAGCAGTGGGCATTAACAAGGGTAGATCGGAGTTGGAAGGTCGGAAAGCTTGGCGTTGAGTCAGATTGTAGGGAATACAATTATCCTTGTCCGTCGGACTGATCTGGTAAGGCGGGTTAGGGGCATGGGGAGAGCGAAAGTCAGGTTCTACTAGACAAATCCAAGAATGGACTAGGGAATTAGAGTGATCGCCAATTTCATAAGTCAGCAGTTGATCTTCAGGTGCCAGCTCAAAATCTTCCCAACCCAAAATGGCCGCATAGGTAGCAACATGCCAATTTGTCAGGACTATACCATGACCTAAATAAACTCCTGAAGCGAGGGGGTGAGGTTCGATACCTTCATCTAAAAGCACAATACCTGTAGAATCGGCCTCAATTGCCTCTTTAGGCGGAATTTGAGCGCGACCGACCAACACAAAAATCGTGCTGGCAGCACTCATGGCTAAAATAAATAACCGTCGCTTCACGCTAGTTCTCCTATCATGTCCGCTATCATCGGACTTGTACAAACACCCTTCCTAGTAAGCACGCTCCGTGCGAGACAAAAAAGCCTTTTCAGGCACTAAAGTACCTACTACCAACAATCAAGGGCACAACCAGATTTCATATCATCCCTCACTCCTCACCCCCTCACTCCTCACCCCCTCATCCCTCATCCTTAATATATTGAATGCGGTAAATGCGATTATTGGCCTCTTCAGTGACTAACAAGCTCCCATCTGGTAATACCAGTAAACCTACAGGGCGTCCCCAAGTAGTTGGGCCTGAGGGATCGACCAGAAAACCAGTAAGAAAGTCTTCATAATAGCCTTCAGGTCGTCCAGAGGCATCAAAGGGGACAAACACAACTTTGTAGCCCGTGCCTTGGTTACGATTCCAGGAACCTCGAAACGCCACAAAAGCACCATGGCGATAGCGTTCAGGAAAGGTTTGCCCGTCATAAAATTGCAGTCCTAAGGCTGCTGAGTGTGCCTGGAACAGCACATCAGGAGTTTGAGTTTTAGCCACTAAGTCAGGGCGTTTGCTCTCACCATTTCTAGTTTGACGGGGATCGACTAGCTCTGGTGCCAGGTAGGCGTAAGGCCAACCATAGAATTCTCCTTGGCGAAGGCGTGTCAGGTAGTCTGGGACAAGGTCATCCCCAATTCCATCCCTTTCGTTAACAGTGGTATACAGTTCGCCCGTGGTGGGGTGAAAGTCCAGTCCAACTGGATTGCGCAAACCGTAGGCAAAGGTTTGGGGGTTAGAACCATCAAGATTCATCACTTGTACAGAAGCTCGCGGTAGCGGTTCCTCATCAACGTTGGAACGAGAGCCAATCGAAACGTAGAGGCGTTTCGGCGAAACGCCTCTACTATCTGGGGAAACCACAACATTGCGCGTCCAATGTTGCCGATAGCCACCGGGGGTTAGGTCGGCAATTTTTTCACCCTTACCGCTCAGTTGCTCTTGACTTTGACTGTAGGGAAACCTAAGTACGGCATCAGTGTTACCCAGGAAGAAGTAACCGTCACTAAAGGCCATACCAAAGGGGATATTTAAGCCATTGGTTTGGTCTGCAAAGGTTTTTTGCTCATCGGCAACACCATCATTATTGTTATCCCGCAACAAGCGAATCCGATTTTGTCGGGTTTCGGTAACCAGAACATCACCTTTGGGAGTCAGAGCCAGCCAGCGCGGCGCATCTAACCCATCGGCAAAAACATTGACTTGGAAACCAGGGGGAACTCGTAGAGTGGGATTGGATGGTATAGCTATAACATTGGGCGACTTAGAGGCGCTATTGGTGGCAAAGGGAGCAGGCAAATCAGCCAGAGTAATTTTGATGGGTTGGGATGTTAAGGCTTCCGTCGGGACAAGATTTTTCTTTGGTACGGCAGCAGTAGGCTGAGAGGATGGACTGGAGGGCGTTACTGTAGGACTTCCTTCAGGGGTTTGGTTTGCTGTCGGTGCCGTGGCTTTAGAGGTAGGTTCTTTAGTTGAGGTGCTACAGGCTGTGGTTGCAGTTAACAGCAGCACGCTCATGAGGAAACGCAAGGGTTTCATAATCGATATGGAAGTTGCGGCCTATCTTCAGGGTAGGTCTTCCACCGGATGATTGTAATTCTTGTCGAGGAAGATTCTCCAAAAATCTCTCTGTCTAAGCCTTAACCATTTTTCTGTTCCCAAATTAACAAAGATCGGGCGAAGTTCCTCTATATATCACATTTGATATATCAATAGTTTAAAGAAATGTTGCGAATATTGAGAAATTAGGTTAAATTTTATTACAGAGACGGATAGAGGAGACACCAATCATGCAAGAAGAAAAGACAAAATTTGGATTTACGAACTTTGCTGAAACCTGGAATGGCCGTTTAGCAATGCTAGGCTTTGCAATTGGCTTAGCCACCGAATTGCTAACAGGTCAAGGTATCCTGCAACAACTTGGCCTAATGTAATAAGTTGGCAATGCCTTCTCTTACGGCCAACGCTTTCAGCAAGACAATTGATAGACTCGGTGCAAAGGTGAAGGCCAGAACTTATCTGGTAACTAACATTGGAAAATAGGACTGCTATGAGACTGGGGGTGAAAACCTACAGTCTCATAGTTTATTTATAGGGATGAGGGATGAGGGA
>DNXU01000570.1:4901-6793 GCA_003505715.1 Cyanobacteria bacterium UBA8803
GGATGAGGGATGAGGGATGAGTATTGCGTAGACGATTACGTAGGGTGTGTTACGCTAACGCACTATATAAAGCCATATAAAGATTAAAGATTGATGTGAGAGTGTCAAAAAATGATTGCCATAATACGCATCATACGATAGTATTACATCTTCATAGATACTAGAAAATGCCAGACAAATTCTGGCAACCCTCCTTGTGCTTAGAGACCCTTAGAGGTTGAATATATAAAGCAGGGCTGGTGTAAACCTGCTGCTGCCTCATGGTGGGTCTCTATTTATTGTGCGTCAGGGGAATCTACATAGAAAGAAATAGTAGTTTAGATTGATTCAATTTGACGTGATGAGGAATGCATTGAAAGGTTTTGAGCTTGGCACTATGGGCAATAGACCATAAATCTCATGATGAGAATATTCCTTTATGGCTCTAGTCTCTCTGCCTCTCTCTCCCCCCTCTCCCTATTTTCAGGTTAGGATATACAGCGTCAAATCTGAGGAACACCCCTAAAAAAGGTTGTTGATTCTAAACTGCCGTGGAAAAGTTTGTCAAGGAAACTACGGACAAGCTTCTTTCCCGACTGTCTAAAAACCAGAGTGTATTCCGGGGTGCTACCCACTAATGAAACCTCTCTCTCCGCAGTGGGGCAGTTACGGGCTGCTTCTAACTGTTATTTTAACCGCCTTCTTATTCACCGCTGCCTCCCCCATTCGGGCTAAAGAAATCAAAAATCAAGCCTCGGCATCGGGTGACGACCTGCCTGTTGTTAATTCCAATGAAACCTCTTTGGTGGCCGGTCAACCTGCTCTGGAGCTGCTCAAAACAGCAGATCGTGCCGCAGCTGAGCCAGGTGACACCGTTATCTATCGTCTGGCACTGAGAAACAACGGGACGGCAGCTGCCAGCAATATTTCCATCACTGATACACAGCCCTTGGGTATGCGATTCCTGCCGGAATCCCTACAAGGTTCTTTAACTACTGGCACCACCACAACCCCAGTAAGTTTGGCTCCGGCAACAACCTCCAAGCGGACTGTGACGTTTACCTTTCCAGCGCTAGAACCAAATCAAACGCTAAATATCGTCTATGCCGCTGTGGTGACCCCTGATGCCATTCGGGGTGACGGCAGAAACGTGGCTCAGGAACCTCGAAGTAATATCGCTACCTATCAAGTAAGGATTCGACCAGGCATTCTGTCAGACTGCGGCACTCTGATTGGGCGAGTATTTGTGGATAAAAACTTTGATGGCGAGCAGCAGCCAGGAGAGCCGGGAGTGCCCAATGCGGTAGTGTACATGGATGACGGCAACCGTATTACCACAGATGCCAATGGCTTGTTCTCCTTAGCCAATGTCATTGCTGGCAATCGTACTGGCACCCTAGATTTAACTAGTCTACCGGGATATACTCTCGCCCCCAATCTCTACTTCATCGAGCGCAACAGTCAGTCACGTTTAGTTCGGCTGGAACCAGGCGGAATGGCGCGGATGAATTTTGCAGTCACGCCTGCCTACGGGGAGGAGTAAGGATGAAAAGCAATAGGGACAGGGTAAATAGTTTGGACAACGGTAAAGAGCCAAGGGCGATCGCTCCAAATCTTGGCTGTTCTTTACAAACCAGTATTGGTTCTTCCCTTTCACGAGGTAAAGGCTGGTTTCCCTCCTTCACAGTTGGAGTGCTGACAACGGTGTTGGCAACAATGGGGATGCTGAAGGTGGCTAAAGCAGACGATTTACAGCCGGAATTGGGAACGGTGCCACAGGCAAAATTCAACATTCCCAGTGCCAATGGGGAACCTCAAAACTTTTTGAATACTTCAGGTGGGGATGGTAGTGCCCTCACCCCCCCGCCCCCTCTCCCAATACTGGGAGAGGGGGAGCAAGAGTCTGCTGCAAG
>DNXU01000570.1:6902-8879 GCA_003505715.1 Cyanobacteria bacterium UBA8803
AGCAAGAGTCTGCTGCAAGTTTGGGGCAAGGGGAGCAAGAGTCTCCTTCTAGTTTGGGACAGGAGGGCTTAACCAGGTTCCGCTTATCGGCTGAGGGGCAATTTAGGGAGAGCGAGCGGGTTCCTGATACCTTAGCTACGCCTGCTGGCGAGAATTTCTCCTTATCTCAGGAGCCTACAGACATCAGGGTACAGCAGCAAGAACAGGACGACACTTCACCGACTAACCCAACGGCTACTCTAGCTGCCGACGAAGTTCGCATCCTTACTCCCCAAAGTGGGATTATTGGCGAACAAACAACTAACTTGATCGTTCAGTACAATGCTGAGTCTCAAGTTCAGGTAAACGTAAACCAACAACCTCTCGATCCCAAAACTCCCACCCAAATCGAGCGGGACGAGCAGCAAAACATCATTACCCAGGTTTGGTATAACGTTCAGCTGCAAAAGGGTGAAAATACCATTACCGTCTCGGCAGGCGACGGTACGCCAGTCAGCCTACAGCTTACTGTCGAGCAGACAGCCACTGAGATAACAATTACTCCTGTTGGCGACCCCCGCATTGTCGCTGATGGTCGCTCCACTATTACCCTAGAAGGGAAAATTACTAACGAAAACGGCGAACCCATTCCAGAAGATACCGTCGTTACCCTCACAGCTGAGTCCGGCACATTTGTCGGTGCCGACCAAGATCCAGACCAACTAGGGTTTCAAGTCCTTGCTAGAGGCGGGCAATTTACGGCGAAACTGCAATCAGGTATAGAAGCCCGGAAAGTGCGCATTCGAGCCGCTATTCAGGAACTAGGCATTAGAGATTCGGAAGATAACAAAACCTCTCTGCCACTCCCGGTGCCCAACTCCCCACTTCCCACTGCCACCGAAGCCTATACCCAAGTAGAATTCATTACCTACCTGCGCCCTTCTCTGGTTTCTGGGGTAGTGAATTTGCGCATTGGAGAATCTGGAACCGACTTTTGGGGCAGCCGCCGCGACTTTCTCAACCCCGACTTGATTGATGACGGGACAGAGGTAGACCTTCAGGGGGCGGTGTTCGCGACAGGCCGCATTGGAGAATGGTTATTTACGGGAGCTTATAACAGCGATCGCCCCCTCAACGAGAACTGCGAGGGCAACACCCAGTTGTTCCGGGCACCGCAGTTTTGCGAACAGCAATATTCTGTTTATGGCGATAGTTCCACCGTCGATTACCAGACCCCTTCCAAAGACAGCGTCTATCTGCGCTTCGAGCGAACTTCCCCCGTTCCTGGTGCTGAACCAGACTACGCCATGTGGGGAGATTACTACACCAACGAACTAGCACGCGCCTCCCAGGAATTTACTGCTACTAATCGAGCGCTGCACGGGTTCAAAGGCAATTACAACTTGGGCAATCTCCAAATCACCGCCCTTTATAGCCCTGACGTTGAAGGTTTCCAGCGCGACACGCTCGCCCCAGATGGTACTAGCGGTTACTACTTCCTCTCCCGTCGCCTGCTAATTCCAGGCAGCGAGAATGTCTTCATTGAAAGCGAAGAAATCAACCGCCCCGGCACTGTCATCGAGCGCCAAGCCCTCAACCGCGGCCCTGACTACGAAATTGACTACGACCGAGGCACTTTACTATTCCGCCGTCCCATCCGGAGAACCGAATTTGACTTGTTTGGCAATACCAGAGTGCGGCGCATTGTAGTGACGTACCAGTATGAGGGCGCTGGTGAGGATACGAATCTATATGCAGGACGGTTGCAGTACAACTTCTCTCAAGACTTCGATCGCCAAAGTTGGGCAGCGATGAGTTACTTGCGCGAAAACCAAGGTCTGCAAGACTTTGAGCTATACGGTGCCGACTTCCTAGTGCCCTTAGGTGCCAATGGGCGCATCGTAGGTGAATATGCTCGTTCCACCAACGATACTCCTTTCCGAGGATTAATCCGGGGAAATGCCTATCGCTTGGAAGCCTATGGCAACATTACTTCAA
>DNXU01000570.1:8935-11014 GCA_003505715.1 Cyanobacteria bacterium UBA8803
AGTTTCACGCCCGGGCAAACCCGCTATGGTGCGAACGTAACCGCCCAACTCAGTCCCACCACTAATTTTCAAGTCAGCTACGACCATGAAAAAAACTATGGCATCTCTCCTTTAGAAAGAACCCAACCCGAATTCTTCGACCCCTTTAACCCTGACAACCTTTTCAACCGTGCCGTTGCCGCCCGACCGGGCAGCGGGGTTGATAACAGCCTGACGACGAGCAGCGCTGGGATTCAACAAAAAATTGGCACCGCTGACCTTAGTGTGGAATTTGTCAACCGTTCCCGTGAAGACCACGTTGGCGACACCTTTGAGAGCAATACTAGCCAACTGGTTTCTAACTTAAGTATTCCGCTAACTCAAGCCTTAACCTTCCGGGCACAAAACGAACTGAACCTCAGCGACAGCGACCCCCTTTATCCCAACCGCACTACCCTCGGTCTGGCCTGGGATGTCTATCCTGGAGTTACCCTCCAGCTAGCTCACCAATTCTTTGATGGTGGACTGTTGGGAGATAACTCCATCACCAGTCTGGATACGATTGTGGAACGTCAGTTGGGAGAAAACACCTCCCTCACCACTCGCTACTCGATCATCGGCGGGTTTAATGGCCTGATCGGTCAGGGGGCAATTGGCCTAAATCATCGCTGGGTGGTTGCGCCGGGACTGCGGGTTAACTTCGGTTACGAACGTATCCTCAACAATATCTTTGGGGACACTGCGGCAGGCGATCGCTTCCCCCAACCCTATGCCGTCGGTCAAAGTGCCTCCTCCTTAGGACTAGCGGAGGGAGAGTCCTACAGCGTTGGTGTGGAATACACCGCCAATCCTAATTTCCAAGCATCGGCTCGGTTTGAACACCGCACTGGCTCGATCGGTGACAACACCGTCTTCTCCGCAGCAGCAGCAGGCAAAATTTCACCAGCTCTAACGGCATTGTTCCGCTACCAACAGGCTAGTTCTGCCAGCCAACTGTTGGAAGACTTGGGCGACACGGCCAACCTGAAACTGGGACTAGCTTACCGCGACCCCTTTGACGATCGCCTAAATGCCCTACTCCGTTACGAGTACCGCAAAAATCCCTCGACAATTCCCGATACCTTACTCTTCGGTAGCGGCACTGGTTCCAGAGACCATGTCTTTGCTGCCGAAGCCATCTACGCGCCCAACTGGCGCTGGGAATTTTACGGTAAATTTGCCCTGCGTCATAGCACCACGGACTTAGCCAGAAATTTTGAAAACAGCAGTACCGTCTATCTAGGGCAACTGCGAGCTGCCTATCGGCTGGGATACCGGATGGATTTAGCAGTAGAAGGACGTTGGATCGGCCAACCCTCGGTAGATTTTGACGAATGGGGTTGGGCATTAGAAACCGGTTACTACGTGACCCCCGATTTACGCATCGGTGTAGGGTATAGCTTCGGCAGCATAGATGATCGCGACTTTACTGGTTATCGTTCCGAAGGCGGACCTTACCTGAGTGTCACCTTCAAGGTTAACGAACTGTTTAACGGCTTTGGACGGCAAAGGGTTACGCCACCCCAGCAGCAGGAATCCCAAGTAAAGCCAGTAGCAGCTAATGAGCCTGCTCCAACTACGGCTGAGAGCAAGTGAGGAGGGAGAATGTTACTTCAAGATTCAAAATTCACAATTCAAACTGAGTACCGGCAGGGAGAGTCCCGCCAGGGAGAGTTTCACCAGGAACAGTCCTGCCAGCAAGAGTTTCGCCAAGAACAGTCCCGCCAAGAACAGTCCCGCCAGAGAGAGTTCCATCAACCACAGTCCCGCCAAGAACAGTCCCGCCAGGGAATAAATTCCCTGGCTAATAGCTTAAGTCAGTTGAAACTGACTGGAAATCCTCTCATTTTTATAGGTTTGATGAGTATTGGAGTAATTCCGGTTGCTGCAACTGCCCAGCCTATTAATTTGCAAGTTGTAGTTAACTCTAACCAGGATAGCGTGCAGCCTGATGAATTTATTACCTTACGCGAAGCTATTGAGATTATCAATGGCACTTTACCTTTAAACCAACTGAGCAATGAAGAACAGAACCTAGTAAACAACCAACAACCAACAACC
>DNXU01000570.1:11290-11424 GCA_003505715.1 Cyanobacteria bacterium UBA8803
CCATTCGCGGTCTCAGCCTCTACGGTTTCACCACTTCTCATACCCAAACCGCTCAAACTCCCCCAGCCGACATTTTCATCTCCCACCCCTTACCTCCTCCAGATATCACCAACCAAAAGGTGCCCAACAGTAAT
>DNXU01000353.1 GCA_003505715.1 Cyanobacteria bacterium UBA8803
TTTGATTTAATCGTTTGGGCTATGACCCTATAAGAGTTTCATATCATGTCCGGTTAAACACCCATAATATCTGTAGGGGCGGGTTTAGCGACCAATATTGTGGGCCCCGCAGATATTTCTTAAGCCAAAACCCGCCCCAAGAAGGTTTTATTAGGGTTAATTAACTCGACATCTCGGCACTTAGGGAATTGCCACTGGCGATCGCCCCGAAAGCAGCGCTTTTGTAGAAGATTCACCAGCTTGGCGCAGCTGTCGCGTTAGCTGTAGGTTCAACATTACCAATGCTAGGGACTGACTTACCAAGGCTACTAGCATTGTGGTTTCGGTAGCATATTGCACGCTAGCCCAGGGGAACGCCGAAAACAGCCATACTGCTGGTTCTTCCGAAATCGACACCGACAATAAACCGAAAATAATTGGCGGTAAGGTTACAAATCCAGCTACAGCAGCAGCAGCCCAAGCCGACCGCTTTGGTGTTTTCATCAACAGCATGAGCTGCACTACTGTAGCGTAGAAAATGATGAGACTGCCATGCAGTAGCAATCCCCACAGAGCAGGAATCTTATATTCGCTGGCAGGCCACAGCAAGATCCAGGGCAGCAAGATGGTAAAAGCGATCGCCAAATTCAAGACCACAGCTATCGGTGCTGGACTGTTTTTGCCCCAGATTAAGTTTCTCACCATCCCACCTTTACGAGCAGAGCGCTGCTGGTGGCGGTAGCGAGCCCAATCTTGCATGGCTTGTCGCTGGGGACTCAAGGCCGCAATCAGACTTAAAAATAGCACCAGGTTAAACCCCAACACCCATTGGAAATTCTCAAACAGACCTGCGGGATGATTCCTCCAACTTGTTACTTCAGGACTCATGGCAAACCCCAGGAGTACTACCTCAAAGCAAGCCGTAAGACCGTAACTTTGGCGCTTGCTGAGTAAAGTGGCGCTGGGGTTGTGGAAGCAGCGATCTAACCCTTGCCATATCCAGTAACTCCACAAACCGTAATTTAAGACTGCGAAACCAGATGCAGTCCAAGCCTTAGCACCGATGGGTAGATAAAACCACAGCCAATCTAAGAAGCCGCGACTGGAATCATAAGTCCTCTCGGGATTGAGAAAATTGCCATCATCAACTAGGTAAGGCAATAACATGGCCGGATTAAATAGTGTCAGCCAGTCGGTTGGACGATTGCCAATGCCGTTGTAATTAATTACATTAAGCGTGATGAACAGGAACATCAGCACGGCACCACTGCCTAACCAAGCTTGGAAACCACTCAGCCAGTTACCTACTAAACCAAATAGTAGTGCCAAGCTGTAGAAGAACAGGCAACTAGTAACCAGGACGGTGTAGAAGCCCAAAATTTCAACTCCAGGAACATTGCCCGCAAGACCAGCAAATAGATGCAACGGTAGGGCGAGAGCTACCCCTAGATAGAGCAAAATGGGCACTCCCAGCAATTTGCCACCTAAAATGCTCTTAGTGGAGCCAGGAGTAAGCCGCAGAAAGTTTAGCGTACCCTGACGCTCTTCTTTGGAGAGGTCGCTGATCAGGATATAGGTGCCGACTACCAATAGGGCAAAGATACTGAAGATACTGATCCAAACAAACACTCTTTGCCACCACAGTTCCCAGTTGATGACAAAACCTCCCAAGCCGTCAGCAAAGCACAAGGGGAGTTCGTAATCTTTTCTCGGTCCAGTGCAAAAAATATTGCGCAGGGGCTGGGGATTGATCGCATCAGCTACTGGTAGCCGACCTCCGAAACTCATCAGCACTAGTATCTGTCCTAGGAGAGACGTGGTGACAGCAATCAGAATATTGCGTGGTTTAAGACGCCCTTTGAATTCCCTAAACAACTGAGGATTCCACTCTCCCAGTTGATTGACTAAATTTAAGGCCATAGTAATTATGATTCTCCCGATGTAGAAAGTTGTAGATGATTTTTGGTAAGTGGCGGAGCGCACTGCCGATGTTTTCCTGGTATTAGGTTTTCTTTTCCTTACCCTTCGGCTATGCTCAGGGTAAACCCCTACCACTCCCATTACCCCTGCTGTATCTGGGGTTAGCCTAACCTTTCCCCATAAAATGTGTCAGCCAGATTTCTAAAATTGAAACAGGGCTGAATTTTAGGCGAGTCCCATTACCCGCTATGATAAAAGACTGTCTGGCAGGTTCAATGGTTCAGGGATTCATTTCTCAAACTGTCTACAAAATTACTAGAGCAAACTATGGCACAGCAGCACTACCGCATTACCCTTTTACGCGGCGATGGGATTGGCCCGGAAATTATGGCAGTAGCGGTAGATGTCTTGAAGGCAGTCGGGGCACAACTCGATATCGGGTTTGAATTTACCGAAGCTTTAATGGGTGGTGCAGCTATTGACGCGACGGGTGAACCCCTACCTGCTGACACCTTGGAACTCTGCCGTCATAGCGATGCAGTTCTGCTGGCAGCCATTGGCGGTTACAAATGGGATAACCTGCCCCGCCATCAACGTCCAGAAACAGGATTGCTAGGATTGAGGGCGGGATTGGGCTTATTTGCGAACCTCCGACCAGCAACTATATTACCCCAACTGATTGATGCCTCAACCTTAAAACGAGAGGTCGTTGAGGGCGTTGATATTATGGTGGTGCGAGAACTCACAGGGGGCATTTACTTCGGTCAGCCTAGGGGCATCTTTACCACCGAAACAGGTGAAAAACGGGGCGTCAATACAATGGCGTATACTGAAACCGAAATAGACCGCATTGGAAGAGTTGCCTTTGAAACCGCTCGCAAACGAAAAGGCAAACTCTGCTCTGTCGATAAAGCCAACGTTCTAGAAGTTTCCCAGTTGTGGCGCGATCGCATTACCCAACTCGCCGCCGACTATCCGGATGTCGAGCTGTCTCACCTGTATGTTGATAATGCAGCTATGCAGTTAGTCAGGGCACCTAAACAATTTGATACAATTGTCACTGGCAATCTCTTCGGAGATATTCTCTCTGACGCTGCTGCTATGCTCACGGGCAGCATCGGCATGTTACCCTCTGCTAGTTTAGGAGAAAGCAATCCTGGGGTCTTTGAACCCGTCCACGGCTCAGCACCGGATATTGCTGGTCAAGATAAAGCTAATCCTTTAGCACAGGTGTTGAGTGCCGCAATGATGTTACGCTATGGCTTAAACCAGCCTACAGCAGCTGAGCGAATTGAGCAGGCAGTGCTAAAGGTGTTAAACCAAGGTTATCGTACTGGAGATATTATGTCCCCAGGAATGGATCTGGTAGGCTGCCGTGCGATAGGAGATGCTCTGATTCAGGCCATAGAGCTGCTAAATGCTTAGGACAGTTCTGGAGCCTCTTGCTATCAAGGCGCTGGTGGATTAAAGTCAAGCTGAAACAATAGGGTTAGGCGGGTGGTATATTCATCACGGCAATGGCAAGGAGAATACAGAGAGCGGACAGATCTACCGATACTGTTAGACCCCATTCTGCTCAGAGCAGCTCGGCAGATCTATCGCACTTATTCCGAAGTCCATCAAGATCTCACACAACGTCCTTCTGGGGTAGCGATCGATCGATATACCCATAGAGGCAAGGTAATTTTCCGGGCTAGACCCATCCTTTTGCCCCAAGAATGTTTTGTACCGTATAGTCAACTTGAGGCAGAGATTTATTAGTTGTTGGTTGTTAGTTGTTGGTTGTTAGTTGTTAGT
>DNXU01000136.1 GCA_003505715.1 Cyanobacteria bacterium UBA8803
CCCATTCCCCATTCCCCAGCTATGCTGCTTTCTGGGTAGTATTCTCCAAAGAGGTGGAGGGAATTCCTTTGCCCACTAACTCTGCTGGCTTAGGCAGCTCGTTAACTAGAAGTTTTTTGAGCGCCATGCGTAGGTCGTCCCGCCCGTTGAAGCCTTCGAGGCGGGTAATTAGCTCACCGTTCTCGAATAAGAGCAACGTGGGCAGGGACTTGATTTGATACTTATTGGCAAACTTAAGATTGTTATCTGCATTTACTCGGACGATTTTGACAGGCTCACTCCATTCTGACTGCAACTCCTGGAGGATTGGCTGGATAAGTCGGCACAGTCCGCACCAGGGTGCCCAAACATCTACCAGAACCGTTTTGGAAGTTTCTAAAACTTCTGGTGTAAAACTCCGCTCATTCACAGACACCACCATGATCCCTCGAAGATATATGCGTTTTTACAATTCTTTGGAATCATGCTACCGCTAATTGGGATCATAAGATCAAAAAATCTTTCTTTTAGCGGTTGATCGTTGCCGTGACTCGGAGCAGGAAGGGATGTGCCCACCACAGCAGCCACGTAAAACCGAGGACTCCCAGGTAAGCGGGGCGGAGGAACTCTTCCCATTTGAGGGTTTGGTGTCCGTGGAGAATTGCGTAGAAGGGGACGATTGAGGTGCGAGCTTTGACCGCCACAAAGGCATCCCCATACCGCGCCAGCAGCCGCTTGTCGCCATGCCAGACTGCAAAAAGATGGTGCAGCACCAACCCAGCAGAAGTCAGCAGGGTAAAGGTTGTACCAATCCAGAGAGTATGGGCAATACACCAAAGAACTTGTCCCACCATTTGGGGATGCCGGGTGATGCGAATGATACCTGTCTCGTACAGGTGAACTTGGGGCTTTTGGATAGCGGCAATTTCCAATAAGTTAAAGGTCGCAGGATAAAGAAAAAGAAAAGAAATGGCCGAAAGTATCCAAACTATGGATTGTACTCCGGGAATCCCCTGAACTTGCCACAGCTGCCAGCCATCATACCGATGATTGAAAAAGTAAATTATTAATACAACGGCTAGTGGTAGGCTGACTAGTGCAAACAAAATTCGGTAAAGTCTCGGCCCAATGCGCTGTTCGCCCCAAGGACGGAGAGCTGCTAAACCACTGTGAGCGATCGCAAACCCCAACAACAACAGTGCCATCACTACATGGCTAGACCCCAGCCAAGTCCCAACCCTCATAAAAAATTGCCCTACATTCCTCAAATATCTGATCGTAGCAAGAATTCTCAAGGACTTGATCCCTTGTTGTGTTACTGTCGATTTCAGCAGGGGTTTATACATTCGTTGCCGTTAATCCAAGCCGAAGTAACGTCCGACGCCATATCGAGACCCTCTTGGGTTGCCTGTTGTTGCTCCTTTCTCTGATGGTTTAGCTCCTATGTCTGACCTTCCTTTCACACTCGATCAACTCCGGATTCTCAAAGCGATCGCTTCCGAGGGGAGTTTCAAACGCGCCGCTGATAGTTTGTACGTTTCACAACCTGCTGTCAGCCTACAGGTGCAAAACTTAGAGCGGCAGCTCGATGTGCCGTTATTTGACCGGGGTGGACGCCGTGCCCAACTGACGGAAGCAGGACACTTGCTTCTGAACTATGGGGAAAAAATTCTCACCCTTTGTCAGGAAACCTGTCGTGCTATTGAGGATTTACAAAATCTCCAAGGTGGAACTCTTATTGTCGGTGCGTCTCAAACTACTGGCACTTATCTCCTCCCTCGGATGATCGGGTTGTTCCGGCAGCGGTATCCCGATGTTGCCGTGCAATTACAGGTTCACTCAACTCGCCGTACTTCTTGGAGTGTTGCCAACGGACAGGTAGATTTAGCCATCATTGGCGGTGAGGTGCCCAGCGAACTGCAAGAGACCCTGCATATTATGCCCTACGCGGAAGATGAGTTAGCGTTAATTCTGCCCGTATTCCATCCTCTGGCCAAGGTGGGTACGATTCAAAGAGACGATCTGTACAAATTGCAGTTTATTGCTTTAGATTCCCAATCGACGATCCGCAAGGTCATCGACCAAGTCCTAACTCGCTGCGGCATTGATACTAGGCGTCTTAGAGTTGAAATGGAACTCAACTCGATTGAGGCAATTAAAAATGCCGTACAGTCAGGTCTGGGAGCCTCCTTTGTTTCAATTGCAGCGATTGAAAAAGAATTACAGATGGGCATTCTGTACCGAGCCAACATCGAAGGCGTGATCGTCAAGCGAATGCTATCGCTAATTGTCAACCCCCATCGCTACCGTTCCAAAGCTGCTGAAGCCTTTAGTAGAGAGGTTTTACCGCAGTTTGCCCCACCGGGATGGCACGAAACAGCACCACCCTCATCTGCCATAACTCCTCCTAAACTTAATGCTGCCCCTTCTCACCAAACCGGAACTTAGGGTAAGTTTAATCCATTACTCACCAATTCTCTAGGGGTGAAGCATTCGGGCGATTTGATCCCAAAGAAAACCCCCAATACTCCTATCCGAATGCTTCACGGGTGCCCCTCGCGATAATATTAGTCAGGCCGTCAGAGCCTAAGGGACTCCCAAATAAAAAAGTATCCATTTTAATTCACCAGGATAAACGCAGCGGGAAGCCCCCTGCTTGAGCAGGGGGAGGAACGCTGCGTA
>DNXU01000137.1:0-3863 GCA_003505715.1 Cyanobacteria bacterium UBA8803
TGGGGGGTTAGGGGGGCTTTTGCGTAAGCCCTATTTTAATAGAGAGGCTACGGAAAAAAACTCTTCCCATTCCCTATTCCCCATTCCCCAAAGTGACACTTCTGGGTGCGGAATGTGGGCTACAAATCATGGCGATATCCAATTCAATACCTGCTCGGCTTGTCTAAGAGTAATTTGATAGGTGGCATTTCCAGGTTCGAGTTCGACAGCTTTTCGGTAAACTACGATCGCCTCTGCTAACCTACCCTGGCTTTGTAACAACCTACCTAAATCGTTATAAACAACAGCTTGGTTAGGTTCGAGTTCAATGCCTTTTTGGTAAACTGCGATCGCTTCTAAGGGTCGGTTCAGACGGCTCAGCACTAAGCCCAGATTGAAGTAAGCAAAAGCATTGGTGGAGTCGATAGCGATCGCTCTTTGATAAGCGACTTGAGCTTCTCCAAATCGCCCGTAAGCCATCAGTATGCCACCCAAATTGTTAAGGCTGGCAGCATGGTTGGGGTCAAGGGCAATGGCTCTTTGGTAGGCGGTGGCTGCTTCGAGTAATTTTTGCCGATTTTCCCACACCACACCTAGATGGTAATAAGCTACAGGATCGTTGGGGTCGAGGGCGATCGCTTGTTGCAATACTGCTTCTGCGGCTTCTAATTGTTGTTGTTTAAATAAGTTATAACCCAAGTTGGCGTAAGCGGCAGCATAATTGGGGTCGAGGGCAATGGCGCGTTGGTAAGCTGATTGAGCTTCTACTAATTGCCCCAACCCCATCAATACTCTCCCCAAATTATTGTGAGCGGTAGCTTGGTTGGGATTGATTTCCACTGCTTTTTGGTAAGCTTGTCTCGATTCTTCCCATCGTCCTTGTCTTTCTAATACACTGCCCAAATTATTGTAGGCAGCCGCATAATTGGGATTGAGATCAATGGCCTTTTTATAAGCGCTGAGCGACTCTTCTATGCGGTTCTGATAGCTGAGGGCTAACCCCAAACTGAAATAAGTTTTAGGATTATTGGGGTCAAGGGCGATCGCTCTTTGGATTGCCGCCATGCCCTCGTCCAACTGCCCCAAGCGAATGAGGACAGTGCCCAAATGACTATAAATCTTAGCCTCATTGGGTTCAAGATTAATCCCGCGTTGGAGAATGGCTTGCGCTTCTGCTAATCTGTTCTGTTCAGATAAGAGAATGCCCAGATTAAAGTAAGCTTTCGTATTTTGGGGGTTTAGTTCAATAGCTCGTTGTAGAGCAGCTTCTGCCTGTTGCCATTGTCCCTGCCCGATTAACACAGCACCCAGGTTATTATAAGCCATATCATCCTTGGCATTCAGTTGAATGGCTCTGTTAAGAATTAATTTCGCCTCTTCTAATTGCCCTTGATTTGCTAAAGCTCCTCCTAAATTACTGAAAGCTAGAGCATTTTGAGGATCAAGTTCAATCGCTCGTTGCAGTACTCCAATTGCCTCATCCATCCGCCCCTGTCCCTGGAGGGCATTTCCTAAGAAAATATAGGCTTCAGTTTCCTTCGCATCAAGTTCAATAATTTGCCTTCCGATGTTTTCAACCGCAGCATAATTTCCTTCTTGCTCAGCCGTATAACCTCGGTCAAGGAGCCAACTCATTAAAACAGGTGATGGCTCAAAGGTGGTTTGGGGATCGGTGTCCGGTTGAAAATCCTGAAGCTTGATTGTCGTTCTACTAACTAGACAAAATGCAGAACTACCAGAAGGAGCGCGAACACGTCCGGGAAGGACAGAAAGTCGTTCTACAGTTTCTCCAACCTTAGGCAGATCTGACTCGTTATTATTAGTACTCTCCCCCTGTTCTGTGGGGCTGGAGTTGGGCAATAATACAGGAGCTACCATCCCTTGCTCATCAATACTCGTACCTTCCCTAGCTAAGCGAGCTTCGCACATTCCTTCTAGAGCCTGTATGTCATTCACCACATCTTGCGCGATATCTCGCTGCTCTACAGCTAACTGAAAATCAGGTTTAATTCTGACTGCTTCCTGAAAAGAAGCTAGAGCTGCGGCATACTCCTTCAACTCATACTGCAACAAACCTCGCGCCAACCAAGCTCGCTCGTGATTAGGATTCGCCTCAACCGCTAGTTGATAAGATTTAAGAGCATCTTGAAATCGCCCCAACTGGCTCAGCCCTCTACCTTGCTCGAACCAACTCTCAGAAATAATTTCAGAATTCTGCGTAGCCTGCGCTAGTTTTCCTGCTTCCGAGAAACTGGCCAATGCTGCTTCATACTGTTGTTGCTGAACTAATACTCTCCCTTTTCCTAGCCAAGCCTCAGCACTATTTAACTGTTGTTCGTTAGCAAGCTTAATCGCATTTTCGTAAGAATCCAGCGCTTCTGGATACCGTTCTAATTTAAAAAGCCCGTTGCCCTCCCTCACTAAACTGGCATAGCTGCTGCGGTTTGAACCAACAATATTCTGAGCCGCTAAAGATTCCTCAGTTCGTCCTAATTTATCTAAAGCTTCTGCTTTACCCTCCCAGGCTTGATAGTAAGAGCCGCCTTTATACGAATCAATCGCTCGATCAAAGGATTGCAGCGCCTCCTCATACCGTCCTAGGGCATTAAGGATGACGCCATGCCAGCGCCAAAAGATGTAAGTGTCCGGAGCCGATTGAGCGCCCCGTTCTAGAAATTTAAGTCCTGCTTCTAACTGCCCAGTGCGACTGAGTAAAAAGCCATTTAAATACAGAGCCAGGGGAGAATTTTGCCGCAAGGTTAGCGATTTTTCCAGACAGTCAAGTGCCTCTTGATTACGTCCCAGCCGATAGAAGCGATCGCTCAGTTCAACTAACTGACGTTCGCTAGGAAATTTTTGCAAATCACAAGCCGCGACTTTTCCTCCTAATAAAGAGCTAATATCACGCTCTGTCAATTCCTGTGGATAAAAGTTACTCGCCTCTATTTGCAAATCTTGCAGCGTCAGCCCAAAATGGTTCAAGAATATCTCTCGTACTTGCTGCAAAATGGGATCGATGGAGGTGCCAAAACCGTAACCGTAATAAAAAAGGCTCTGCTCGAAGTCCTTTTCAGCCACTCCATGAATGCCAACAACGCGCCCGCTGCTATCCAAAATTGGCCCGCCATTCATCCCTCTTTGGGTTTCATTGGTATAGACAAGCTCGTACTCGCTATTGAAGGGTATGGAGACGAGCAGTGATTTAGGCTCTTCCTCAATCAAAGAGCCGAAGGTCAAGTTAAGTTGGCGCTCTACAACCGCGACTGGATATCCAGCGACCAAAACTTGTGGTGTAGTTGGTGATTGACGTTGGCAGAAGGCTGTCCTTAAAGACTGTCCCGGTTGAGAGGCTCTCGGATTCTGACTTGGAGCAATACAAACTGAGGAGAGGGTAGCAATAGTGTAGGTGTTGTTGCTGACAAAGGGCACGACAGCCAAGTCTCCGCCTGCTACTCTGAAAATTTTATTGGAGTCGGCTGCGTAGGAACTACCATCAGGTGCAACAACTTTATATTGAGCTTGGCGATCGCGCACTACATGCTCGGCGGTGACAAGGTAATAGGTATCACCACTCTTGGCCACAATCGCCCCAGATCCCTTAGGCACATCTTTACAGGTATTACTACACTGAACTTCCGAGATTTGAACCGTAATTTCTCGAGCGATCCTCCTCAGATTTTCAGCTGATGATGCTGCTAATACCTGAGGTTGAACTATCGTCAGCGTTGCGGCTACTCCAATAATCGCGGCAGAGAGATTGTAGTAAACTTTCATTTTTACCCCTAAGCTGCTGTATTGAAAATTGGTGGTTGGTTGTTGGTTGTTGGTTGTTGGTTGTTGGTTGTTGGTTGTTGGTTGTTAGTTGTTAGTTGTTGGTGGTTGGT